>CAZMQW010000018.1:0-2711 GCA_964568775.1 uncultured Candidatus Saccharibacteria bacterium | reverse complement strand
TCATAATATTCATTTTTACCAGGGTTTTGAAGATATTGAAGATTTGCTTGATAAAGGACCATCTTTTCAAAAAGATACAAGGGAGCGATTAGGCTATGAGATTATCTTTACTTTTATCAGGCAACATATTTAATCTGATGCGGCAGTGCGGCTACTTCTTTGAAAGAAAGCAGGGGGACGAGTCGGTCTTCGTCAGGATTCTCGGGGCAGCCAAGTCGGGCTATCCCAGATTCCACGCTTACGTAGAAATTGACAAAACTTTAAACCGAGCGTTGATCAATCTTCATCTTGATCAGAAAAAACCAAGTTATCAGGGAGCGCCGGCTCATTCGGCCGAATACGAAAGCGAGGCGGTCGAAAAGGAAGCCGCCAGAATAAAACAAATCTTGGGCCTGTAGTTCAACGGCAGAACGCCGCATTCGCATTGCGGAGGTTAAGGGTTCAAATCCCTTCGGGTCCACCAATAACTAAACTTGTTTTAGTTTTTTATTTGGCCTGTTTACTTTTTCAAAAGTTTAGCTATAATAAATTAGAGTTCATTTAGAAAGGGAGAAAAAATAGTGATAGATTTAAACGGGTTAAAGCTGAAAAACAGGTTTGTGATAGCTTCCGGCGCCTTGGAATACGGCCGCGGCTGGCCCTGGGAAAGACCTCTTATTAAACTGGGGCTGATTAAACCCAGCCTATTCGGCGCGATAATCACCAAGACGTTAACCTTGGAACCGCACAACGGTAATTTCATTGACCCCTTTGAGTTTGAGCATAGGTCCTTACCCTTGCACTTATGGCATATTATCAACAAACACGATTCGGCGATGAAAAGAGTCCTAAGAAGAGTACCCAACGGTTGGATTAACAGTTTAGCTTGGTGGAACGTGGGATTTAAATACTGGACAAATGAAATTTTCCCCGAAGTCAGACATCTGCCGCTAATCGTTAGCATTGGCGGGTTTGCAGAAGAGGAATACATTCAACTTATCCAGCAGCTAAATGCATTATATGTTTTAGGGGTTGAGCTGAATATTTCCTGTCCCAGTATTAAAAATTCCTTCCTGGACGAGTTGTTTTGGGACTCCAACCTAAAGAGATTCCTAACAAAGTGCAGAGAAAACTCAGAGCATCATTTGATACTTAAACTAGGCGCTGACCGCCATATCGTTGAGAAAGCTAAAATCGCCAAGAGATGCGGGATTAATGTTTTATCTCTTATCAATACTGTCCCGGTTTTCGGCGAAGGCTGGTCCGGGCCAGGGATTAAGCCGATTGCTTTAAGGACCGTTGCCCAAGTCAAGAATAAGGTTAAAAAAATCTTCATAATCGGCGGAGGCGGGATCGAGTCTTGGTCTGATTGTCACGATTTCCTTGTGGCAGGAGCTGATGCGGTTAGTTTTGGTTCGGTCCATTTCGCCCGACCTTGGAAGCCGACTCAGATTGTCAGAAAATACCATAAAATATAAGGCAGGAGCAATCCTGCCCTTTTTATAATAAAAAACCTCCAGCCAGCTGGGAGCCTTTTGGCATAAAGCCGTTATCCCCAAGAAGGGGCCCTCAATAAGGAGGGAATGAGGAGAGACTCCCAAGTGGCTGAAGGTTCGCTGTTTTTAATAGCTATATTATATACCCTTTGTTTCATTTTGTCAAGATTTGGCTTGACAGCTAATTTCAGTCTGCTAAACTAGGATTAGTTTGGGAAAGATTGATATTATTTGTCCGTTGGAAAGCGGACATTTTATTTAAAATGGATATAAAAAACTTTACATCGGCCATCGGCCAGATTGCCGAAGAAAAAGGCATTCCGTCAGAAAAAGTCATCGAAACAATTGAGATGGCGATTGCGGCTGCCTACAAGAAAGATTATGGCAAAAAAGGCCAGATAATTAAAGCCAAATTCAACCCGAAGACTGGCGATGTTAAGTTTTGGCAGGTTAAGCAGGCGGTGACCGAGGACATGATTTATTCTGAAGAAGAGCTGGAAAAATTGAAAGATAAAAAGCCGGAAGAGCAGGAAAAGAAAATCCGCTTTAACCCCGAAAAGCACATTCTGCTCAAAGAGGCCAAGAAAATCAGCGCCAAAATAAAAGCGGGCGAGGACTTGGAAACTCCTTTAAAGGCCGAAGGAGACTACGGCCGGATTGCTGCCCAGACCGCCAAACAGGTTATTTTACAGAGAATCAGAGAAGCGGAGAGGGAGGTGGTGTTGTCGGAGTACAAGTCAAAAGAGAGCGAGATAATTTCCGGCATTGTGCAGCGGATTGAAGGCCGGACCGTTTTTTTTGATATTGGCAAAACCTTGGGCCTTCTGCCTCGGGAAGAACAGGTGCCGGGCGAGTTTTACCGGCCCGGCCAGAGATTGAAAGTTTACGTGCTTAAAGTGGAAGAGACCCCTAAGGGTCCGGTGGTCTTTTTGTCTCGGGCTTATCCTAAGATAATCTCCAAACTTTTTGAATTGGAAGTGCCGGAAGTCTCCTCGGGCGCTGTGGTGATAAAATCAGTGGCCCGGGAGCCGGGATCCCGCTCCAAAATAGCGGTTAGCTCAACTGCTGAAGGCGTGGATCCTATCGGCTCCATGGTCGGGCAGCGAGGCACCAGGGTCACGGCTGTTATTAATGAATTAGGGGGTGAAAAGATTGACATTATTGAGTGGTCGGAGGATGCGGAAAAATATCTGGCTAATGCTTTATCGCCGGCCAAGGTTCTGGAGGTGAAGATTA
>CAZMQW010000017.1:0-2998 GCA_964568775.1 uncultured Candidatus Saccharibacteria bacterium | reverse complement strand
GTCGGTTCACTAAGTTCTGGTTTCCCAACTGCGCGGCATATCCGCCTTGCAGTAAAGCCAGCTTTTCCCTTTACAGGACCACTCCGATTTCCATCCGGAGCTAGCTGACCTTTAAACGCCTCCGCTACTCTTTAGGCAATTATGTTAATCTTAAAGTTTTAGGAATCTTGTAACGCATCGAAGAGATTATGTAAGGCTTCACAAGAGAAATAAACGTTTCTCCAGATTCTCCTCCCAAATAAATTTGCTTTCCATTTTTATCTTTTCTTGTCGTACTGCTAACACCGAACTTACTTCCTAATGTTTTTTGCAACCTTACCACATCATTTTTTCTAAATCCTTGGGTATTCAATAATACGCCTCTATGCCTTTTCGATTTAATTGATCCGTCATCCATATACCAAACTGCTAATCCTAGGGTTGTTATGTCTTTCTCTAAATCATTGGGTACGATTTTCTTATTGTTTTTGTAAAACCTTCCTCTAAATTCTCCTAGAATTTTATGGCCGTAGGTAGAAAATCTGTAATTCTTTCTCAACTTTCCCCATGCGTTCACTCTTCTTATTTCTGGCTTAGTTCTCACCCAATTCCTGAATTCGCCATAAAGCCAATCTACATAACTTTTCTGTTTATAACTATGTTCTACTTTCAATCTTCCTAAGGTTGGAGTGTAAAGTTTTTCCAAATGACCGTCTCCCAATAAAAGTCCGATCAGAATGTCTTTCTGTTTTCTACTCAAAGATAAACCGTTTTTATATTCTTCGATTGCTTTACTCCGCATTTAAGTTTCGGATTAGTTAACGAGCGCGGGATGTTAACATTACCGAATCTTTAGGTCGCCCTAAAGTTCAGACTATATCACTACCCAATTTAATCAAATTGGGACTCGACGTGTAGTCGTTGAGGGTATCTAAAAATGATTTCCCTGCTGATTGTCCGCACCAAAAGATTATTACTTAATTTTATCAAGATTAAGTACTTTTGGATACTCGGATGTTCCAGCATATTAGTCGAGTTTGCATTTAGGATTACTCCTAAATGGCCCCATAAAGTTAAGGCAAGCGCCCCACTTAAACTACCCACCAAACACTGTCCTCCAACTTAATAATCGGAGTGAGAATTGAGGTTTTAAAAGACGGGTGTTTCATTGGTGACTCCGTCCCGACCGAAATCGGAACTTCAAAGTCTACCCGCTACGCTACGCATCCAAAACCAAAACTCAATATCTGGCTATAGTAAAGCTCCCGGGGTCTTTCCGTCTAGCCGCAGGTAACCGGCATCTTTACCGGTATTGCATTTTCACCGGGCTCCTCGTTGAGACAGCCCCAAAGTCGTTAGGCCTTTCATGCGGGCCGGAACTTACCCGGCAAGGGATTACGCTCAATTTGTTACATCCATTCAATTAAATGGATTTCTTCATGTCGCCATGAAGTTCGGACCATATCTTCTCAATCTAAATATTTTTTAGATGAGTCTGGCGTATGGCCTCTGAGGATTCCTTTTCAGGTCTTTCCTGCTGATTGTCTAATCCTTAAGATTTTCACTTTCAGTTTATACCATTTTAAAGGTATTACTGTTTTGTACTTAAGGTTCTAAAGATTTTCCAGCATATAGCCAGATTTTACTAAAGCAGTGCGTATTTTCTACTTTAACACGGTTATAGTTACCGCGGACGTTCACTGGTGCTTCGGTCACTCAGCCGTTCCAATAAATTGAAACGACCGGCAACGTTAACATTCCAGCACTGGTCAGGCCTCAGCCCCTATACATCCTCTTACGAGTTAAGCAGGGACTTGTGTTTTTGGTAAACAGTCGCCTTGGGCACTTTTGTTGCAGCCACCCGAAGGTGGCAGTCCTTATTGCGAACTTACGGACACTTGATTGCCGAGTTCCTTAACGAGGTTTCACCCGTTCACCTGGGCACTCTTACGCCAGCCCACCTGTGTCGGTTTGCGGTACGGTGACCATTCAGTTGACCTAAAGGAGTTTTTCTCGGCAGTTTATAACTTGGGATGAGAGAGCAAGCTCTCTCTGAGGAAATCCAATAATCCCCCCAAGCTTCTAAACTACGTCATCCTTCAGAACTGAAAGGCCGGGCCGGAATATTAACCGGCTGTCCATCATCCTGGCCTTTCGGCCAAAGACTTAGGTCCGCCTAACCCTTGGTTGATCGTCATTGCCAAGGAAACCTCGGGCTTTCGGTGCCAGGGGATCTCACCCTGGTTGCGGTTACTCATGCCAACATTCTCACTTCTTAGCGCTCCACTCAAAGTTACCTTTGGGCTTCGCAGCACTAAGAACGCTCCCCTACCACGCACCAATAAATTGGCGCATCCTTATCTTCGGTACTGAGCTTAGTCCCGATAAATCTTCGGCGCAAAATTCCTTAGTTAGTAAGCTGTTACGCACTTTTTAAAGGATAGCTGCTTCTAAGCTAACCTCCTAACTATCATAGGATTTCTACTTCCTTAATTAACACTTAGCTCAGTTTAGGGACCTTAGATGAAGGTCTGGGCTGTTTCCCTTTTGACCGCGGAGCTTAGCCCCCACAGTCTGACTTCCTGCTTGAATTTTCCGGCATTCGGAGTTTGGTTGAATTACCTGAGCAAAGCCCAAGATAGTCCATCCAGTGCTCTACCTCCGGAAAACGTATTAGCAGGAGCTAGCCCTAAAGCTATTTCGGGGAGAACCAGCTATTACCAAGCTCGTTTAGCTTTTCACTTCTTACCACAGCTCATCCAAAGACGTTGAACGGTCCACTGGTTCGGGCCTCCCTCTGACTTTCGTCAAAGTTCACCCTGGCCATGGCAAGCTCGCTTGGCTTCGGGTCTATCCCGCTTTCTTAAATACGCGCTTTTAACGCTCGATTTCTCTGTGTCTGCGCCGCGAAACGGCTTAGACAAGAAAGCAAGATAACTCGTTGGCTCGTTCTGCAAAAAGCACGCCATCACCCATAAATGGGCTCTGACTCGTTGTGGGCATAACGGTTTCAGGTTCT
>CAZMQW010000016.1:0-3432 GCA_964568775.1 uncultured Candidatus Saccharibacteria bacterium | reverse complement strand
TTTTCTCCAAGGAAATCTTGCCCAGAGTCGGGCCAACGCTCTGCTGGGAAATCAGATTAATTGGCACCGGCAGAGCACCGGCATTAAGGTTCCTAGCTAGAGCCTGAGCCTCTTCAATCGTGAAATTGCCGGTGATCTGCGCTTTGCCCTGAGAAATTGTTTCCTGGACAATCGGCGCTGAAATGGGAATGCCGTCAATATAAATAGCTAAAGGCTGGCCAATGTTTTTTGAGGTCAAATCAGAGAAAATCTTTGAACCCTCGTCGTTAAACTGCAGAAGGACCAAGGCTTGATAGCCGGTAGTTTGGTCAAACCCGACCTCAGCCTTTTGCAGATATTTGCCGGTCAAGGAAGTTGGTTGGAAAGGATCTTCCATCTCCGCTTCCCCGACTCCGCTTTCCATAGCTATTTGGTTTTTGGCAATAATGTCTTGGTAATCTTCTTTGTATTCCCTGAACTCCAAAAAAGGAGTCTGCCCTATCATTTCAATGGCCAGAGCCGGATCAGCTACCCCCGCCAGCTCAACGATTAAACGGTGTGAGTCGGCTTTTTCCTGCAACTGGACGATCGGCTCCTGAACGCCGAAAAGATTAACTCTTCTTTCAATCACGTCCCTCAACCCCTGCATAGAGGAATTGTAATCTTCTGCCTCAATATTGACCAAATCAGCCTCGTAAACCAAATGCGTGCCGCCCTGCAAATCCAAACCCAATTTGAAAGGAATATCGGGCAAATAAGGCAATTTTAAAAGCTGGGGATAAGATAAATTCCCAGCCACGAAAGCTAAAATAAAAATAACCAAAACGGTCAGATAAATCCTGTTCTTTGACATCTTTTTAATTTTATACCTTATTTAACCCAATTGTCAATCAAACAAAAATCTTCTTCAAAATTAAAATGGCCCGAGCGATTGAACACAAGGGCCATTCTTAGCTCTATTCTTGGAACCTTGATTAGATTGAAACCTCTGGAGTCTCTGGTCCGGCAAAGTACCATTTGTCTTTACCTTCCCAGATTTCCCGGCAGAGGCGGCGGCCGCTGGGAGCATTGAATACCGCGTAAGGCGTCAGCGCTACTCCTTTAATCTCCTCGCCATCCTTAATGTAGCGACAGACGGTCTCAGCCGTACCCTGGTCTTCTTCGTCCAAGGCGTATGCCTCTCCTCGATAGTTGATGGCGTCGGTGACAACTTCCTTGATGTCGTCTACCTCCAGCCAGAGCGAGAGTTTATCGCCTTCGATCTCCAGGGCGATTTCCAGTTCGTTTTCATCGTACCTGACCAGGTCCAGCCATTTGTACCGGCCTTCTTTATACGGTACGATTTCTTCCACCGGGAACGGCTGACCATTAACGGTAATTACCTGTTCCAGCTTTACTTCCTTAAGGGCAGCTACAAGTTCCTTTCTGTCCATTTAAAGACCTCCTTTATTTATTTCTTTTATATTATAATATACTTTCTCAAAAATGTCAATAAAACAGACCTATTTCAATCTACTTAGTTTATTTCCCGTGGCATTTTTTGAACTTTTTGCCGCTGCCGCACCAACAGGGATCGTTCCTGCCAATCTTGTTTTTTTGTCTAGAAGTTGATGGAAAAACCGGCGCAGGCTCTTTGGTGATGTCGGCTTTCAAGACAGTATTGGCGATACTTGATTCCAATGTATTCAACAATCTCTGGAACATTTTGTGGCCCTCGGTCTTATATTCCACCAAAGGATCTTTCTGGCCGTAAGCCCTTAACCTGACCGAATCCCTTAAAGCCTCCATCTCTTCCAAATGGTTCATCCAAAGCATATCCAAAACTCGCAGACTTACGGCCTTTTCAATTTGGCGCATACTTTCTGGACCCAATTCTTTTTCTCTTTTTTCGTAATCGGCCTCGGAAAAACCAGCTTTTTTAATCATTTCTAAAATATCTTTCTTCAGTTCTCCTTTTTGGGCTTTTTCCATAAACTCTTTTCTTTTTCTGTAAATAACCTCCCGGTGCTTATTCATCACATCGTCATACTCTAGGATATGCTTTCTAGCGTCAAAATGCATGCCCTCAATCTTTGACTGGGCCGATTCAATCGCGTTGGAAACCATTCTATTCTCCAAGGGCTGGTCTTCGGCAATCTTTAAAACGCCCATCAAAGACTTAATCCTGTCGCCCCCGAAAATCCTCATTAAATCATCTTCCAGAGAAACAAAGAACTGGGAAGAACCCGGATCGCCCTGCCTTCCAGCCCTGCCTCTCAACTGATTATCAATACGGCGCGCTTCATGGCGCTCGGTGCCGATGACGTGCAGGCCGCCAGCCTCAATGACTTTTTTAGCTTGAGCATCATCAGGCGGATTTCCGCCCAAAATAATATCAACTCCTCTACCCGCCATATTGGTGGCAATGGTCACCGCTCCCAATTTGCCAGCCTGGGCAATAATTTCTGCCTCTTTCTCGTGCTGTTTGGCATTTAAAATCTGATGGGGCACACCTTCCCTCTCCAACAACTTGCCCAAGTATTCGTTCTTCTCAATGGAAGTTGTACCCACAAGAACCGGCTGGCCCTTGGCGTGCCTCTCTTTGATTTCTCTGACCAAAGCCTGGAATTTGCCTTCCTGGGATTTGTAGATTCTGTCGGGCAAAAACTTTCTGGCCATTGGCTTATTGGTTGGTATAACCATCACATCTAAACTGTAAACCTTATCAAACTCCTCGGCTGAAGTGGAAGCTGTGCCAGTCATGCCGGCCAGCTTCTCATACATTCTGAAATAATTCTGAAAAGTAATCGAAGCCAACGTCAAAGATTCCGGCTGAACGCTAACACCTTCTTTAGCTTCAATAGCCTGATGCAGACCGCCTGACCAGCGACGCCCAGGCATCAACCTGCCAGTAAATTCGTCAACAATAATAACCTGGCCCTCTTTGACCACGTAGTCCCTGTCTTTTTTGAATAAAACATCGGCCCGCAAAGCCTGCTCCAAATGGTGCAAATATTTTATACCTTTTTCCTCGTAGATATTGCCCATGCCCAGAATTCCTTCAATCTTGTTGATGCCCCCTTCCGTCAAAGTAACCGCTCTCAGTTTCTCGTCTATCTGGTAATCATTCTTGGAATCCAGCTTGGGTATGATTCGGGAGAAATCCTGATACCATTTGGAAGACTCTGTGTCGGGTGCGGAAATAATCAAAGGGGTTCGGGCTTCGTCAATCAAAATGGAATCAACTTCGTCAACAATGGCAAAATAATACTCTCTCTGGGAACGCTGCTGTAAACCGTAAACCATATTGTCTCTCAGATAATCAAACCCGAACTCATTGTTGGTGCCGTAGATAACATCAGCCTCGTAAGCTTCTTTTCTGGAGCAGGGCCTTAAATAATCCTCAATTACCTTGAAACTGCCGATAGTATCCCTTTCTTTATCTTGGTTGGCGGTCGGGTCGTACAAAAAAGC
>CAZMQW010000015.1:0-3447 GCA_964568775.1 uncultured Candidatus Saccharibacteria bacterium | reverse complement strand
GGGTTTTCTACTGCCGGACAAGGAGCAAAATCGCATTCGGGTGGAACTCTCCCCACATAAGAGCCGTCCGGGGACAGGACTCGAACCTAATTATTTACTCATACCTTCGCAAGGCATCAACCGGTTTGAGCTTGGCGGCCTGGCGAGCCGGGAAAAATCCGGCCAGACAACCGACCGAAAAAGAAAATAACAAAGCGAAGACAATCATCCAAGGAGCAACAGTGGCGGTGAAATAAAAAGACGGATTCATCTGGGCGTAATAATCTATCCCTTTGGCCAAAGCGCTCCCCAATATCAATCCGCCCACCCCACCCAGAATGCCGATAATACCGGCTTCAATCAAAAAGATGGAAAGGATGGCTGAATTGGTGGCACCGATAGCTTTCATGACCCCGATCTCCCTGGTTCTTTCTCTGACCGAAGTGAACATAGAGTTGGTAATACCGATGCCGCCGACCACAATGGCAATGCTGGCAAAACCGATAATGACAATTTGGATAATGCCCAGGATGTTGCCCGCCAACTCTCCCATTTTCTCCGAGGTAATCACCGAGAAATCAGCCTCGTCCGCCCCCAGTCTCCTTTTCCTTGTTTTCTTCAGGCTTTCTTCGATCGATTCGGCCACTTCGTTCTCATCTGCCCCATCGACCAATTTGGCCATGGCATAAGCGGCCGTACCCCGTTTTTCGCCGGTGACATCCTGGTACACGTCAATATCCATATAAACCATACTGTCGTCCTGTTGGCTGCCCAAAGAATTCAAAATACCGGTCGTCTCAAATTTTCTTCCTTTGATGATAATTTCCGAACCAATCTCCACTTCTTCGGCAAAGATTTTGTTGGCCACCTGCTGGCCGATTAAAACCTGATTGCCCTTACTCGGCCACCTGCCTTCCCGTAAGCTCCAGCCCTGGAAAACCTCAAAAATTTCCAAAGCTTCTCTCCAGGGACCCAGACCAGCGATGGCTATCTGTTTTGATTCGCCCTCATACCGAGCAATGGTGCCAATATAGGAATAACTTATAACCGTATCCACGCCGTCGGCTTTTTGAATCGCCTCAATATCTTCTGCCTGCAATTTAGTGCCGCCAAACATCATGGAAGAAATAAAGTCCTCACCCGGCACGATCATAACCATTTCCCCGCCCAAAGCCTGCAACTGCTGGTCAACGGTCATTTTCAGGCCTTCGGACAAAGAAAGTAGAGAGATTATCAGAAACACGCCGATAATAATACCTAAAATCGTCAACCAGCTCCGCAAAAGCCTGGTTCTGATGTTTCTCAAAGCAATATTGAAATATTCTTTTAAATCAGTCATGGTTTTTCCATAAATATTCTTTGGCCGTGGCGTGGTTTCCGACTATCTGGCCGTCCTGAATATTGACAATCTCTTCGGCGTACTGGGCGATTTTCGGATCGTGAGTAACCACCACCATAGTCTTGCCCTGTTTTTTGTGGAAATCAGTCAAAGTTTCCATGATCATGCGGCCAGTAACCGAATCCAGGTTGCCGGTCGGCTCGTCGGCAATCACCACTTCCGGGTCATTGGCAAAAGCGCGAGCTAGAGCCACTCTTTGCCTTTCCCCGCCCGACAATTCTGAGGGCTGGTGATGCACTCTGCCTTTAAGCCCGACTTTTCCCAAAATATTCTGGGCTTTTTCTTTTCTCTCGGCTAAAGGCACTTTCTGAAACACCATGGGTAGCATCACGTTTTCCAAAGCGTTCAGGTTGGGTAGTAAGTTAAACTCCTGAAAAACAAAGCCCAGTATTTTGCCCCGGAATTGGGAAAGTTGGCTCTCTGGCATCTCGGCAATGTTTTTGCCTTTTAAGTAAACTTTTCCTTTGGTGGGAAAATCCAAGCAGCCGATCATATTCAAAAGAGTGGACTTGCCCGAGCCAGAAGAACCCATAATAGCGACAAAAGCGCCTGGAGAAATTTCCAGGCTTAATCCTCGTAAGGCGTGCACCTCTATCTTGCCCAATTCATAGGTCCGCCAGACATTTTCCAGTTTTATAATGGACTCTGGCATTTTTTTTATTCAATTACAACTTGCTCGCCCTCGGCCAAACCGCTGACAACCTCAACCATGTCGTCGGTCCCAACCAGGCCGATTTCTATCTCTCTCTCTTGAATCTGGTCATCCTGAAAAATCTGCACCATGTATTTGCCGTCTTTTTCCTCAATCGCGTCTTCAGGAATCATTAAAACGTTTTCCCTAATATCAGTTTTAATCACCAGATCAGCGGTCATGCCGGGTCTGATGCCCTGGGGCGTATCGGTGAAATTAATAGTAACGGTATAATAAACCACGTTTTCAATCAATTCTTCGGCCGGGTTGATAGCAATGACCTTGCCCTGAAAAACATCATCAGGAAAAGCAATCAGGGAAATATCAACATCGTTGCCAATAGCCATTTTAACGATATCTTCCTCGTAAATATCAACCTCCACCTCGTACGGGCTGGCCGGCAGCAAAACAACCACTGAATCGGTCAGGGAAGGCTGCCAGATTTCGCCGATTTCTTTGTTGATTTCAGTCACCTGGCCCTGCACCGGACTCTTCAAAGTAGCGTCCCAGACCCTGTTATCAAGCAAATCAGCCTGGGCCTGGGCTTGTTTAACCTGAGCCTGGTAAAGAGCAATATCGGCTTGAGAAGGTTCGGCCAAAATAAGATTCAAATCGTCCTGGGCTGCGTTTAAAGTTCCCTGGGCGGTATTGACGGCTGTCTCGCCGGTTATTTTGGTTGAAGTAATATTTTGCTGCGCATTAATCACATTGGTCAGGGCAGTGTTGATATTCAGCCTTTCCGTGTCTAAAGCGGCTTTGTCAGTGGCTGAAATAATATCAGTGTAATTGGCCACTTCGGTCATGTCCCGGATAATGCCCAAATCGCTGTAAATAGTGCTCAGATAATTCCTGACTCCCGAAAGAGCGGTATCAACGCTGTCTTCGTCAATTGATTCTTTAATCTGGCCAACCAAATTATCAATATCAGCTTCTTTGTCTTTTACAATGATTGATTCCTGGTCGCTGCCGTTGAAATAAGTCTTCCTGATGGAGGTAACTTTGGTCAAAGCGGCCGAGGCTTTTAAGTAAGCGCTGTCTAAGGTGTTGGCTGCATCCTCCTGAGCCTGACTTAAATCTTCGGTATAATCTTCTTGGGCATCAGCCAGAGCAACCTGGGCGTTCTCCACATCGGTCTGGGCCGCCTGAAGTTCCTCGGGAGTAGCCCCACTTAATAATTGATCAAGTTTGGCCTGGGCTATTTCCAAATTAGCCTGCGCTTCGCTCCTTTCAATCACCAGCTGAACGGTATCAAGTCTGGCTAAATTAGTTCCTGGCCAAACCTGATTACCGACTTTAGTAAAAATAGCAGCAATTGTTCCCGCGTTCTTAAAACCCAGTTTAATACTGTCCCCCATCTGAACCTGGCCAGTTTCGGAAA
>CAZMQW010000014.1:0-4129 GCA_964568775.1 uncultured Candidatus Saccharibacteria bacterium | reverse complement strand
CCCTCCCTCGAGCGAGGGTTGTCTTTTTTTTAACAGTTGTTATTATGCAATTGGGCGGGGGTACTCACTAAGTTCTATGAATTGGAGTTTCTCTCCCGCCCTTTATAAATATGAAATTCCAGAAAAACATTCTTTTGAAGAATTACACCACCCTTAAGATTGGCGGACCGGCTGCATATTTTTTCACCGCTAAAAACAAGGCCGATCTGGTTAAGGCGGTGGCTGAGGCAAAAAAACTTAATTTGCCTTTTTTTATTTTGGGCGGGGGCAGCAATCTTTTAATCTCCAGCCAGGGCTATCCTGGTTTGGTCATCCTGATGAAAAACCAGAAAGCAAAAGTTAAAAAGAATAATATTTTAGTTGAGGCCGGTTTATCTTTGAGCCGTTTGGTTAACCTGGCTCTCAAAAACAATCTGAGCGGCTTAGAATGGGCGGCCGGCATTCCGGGCACTGTCGGGGGAGCTATTTGCGGGAACGCGAGCGCTTTCGGCGAGTCAATGAAAGATATTATCAAAAAGGTTGAAGTGTTTGATGCAAAAAAGAATAAAACAAGAATATTCAACAACAAAGACTGCCGGTTCGGTTATCACGAAAGCGCTTTCAAGAGAAAGAGTAATTTGATTATTCTCAGCGCTGAATTACAGCTTAAAAAAGGCAGGGGTAGAGAGATTAAAAAAGAAATGCAGGCGCATTTGGATTACCGTTTTGTCCGTCATCCCAAAGAGCCTTCGGCCGGCAGTATTTTCAAAAATCCCAGAGGTTTTGCTGCCTGGGAGCTGATTGACAAGTGCGGCTTGAAAGGAAAAAGAATCGGCGGGGCGCAGATCTCTCCAGTCCATTCCAATTTCATTGTTAACCTTAACAGCGTCAGTTCGCGAGATGTTTTGCGACTGGTTGATTTGATAAAAAAAGAAGTGAATAAAAAATTTAAAATAAAAATGAAAGAGGAAATTATTCTTTTGCAAAAAACTATTGACAAACATTCTGGAAAGGCAAATAATTAAAGAACAAAAAACTTTTCTGAAAAATGACTCCGACAAAATTTTTCCTCACTAAAGGAGTAGGCACCCATAAAGATTATTTGGCGTCGTTTGAGTTGGCCTTGAGAGATGCGGGGATCGAGCAGTTCAATCTGGTTTCAGTCTCCAGTATTCTGCCGCCCGGCTGTAAAAAAATAAATAAACTGAAAGGTTTGGAAGTTTTGAAGCCGGGCGAAATTGTTTTTGTGGTCATGGCCAGAAATGAGACCAATGAGCCCAACCGATTGTCATCAGCTTCGGTTGGCTGTGCTCTTCCGGCCAAAAACAACAAATACGGCTATCTTTCCGAGCATCATTCATTCGGTGAAACATGTGAAATAGCGGGTGACTACGCCGAGGATCTCGCCGCTTCCATGCTGGCGTCAACTTTAGGTTTGAAATTCAATCCGGATGATGCTTGGGACTCCAGGCGTCAGGCTTTCAGATTGAGCGGTAAAATCGTTCGTACGACCAATGTGACTCAAACCGCCCGGGGTGACAAAGACGGTCGCTGGACATCGGTCGTGGCGGCTGCTGTTTTCATTCCTTAAAATTAATTACTATTTATTATTTAAAATATTATGGAAAATCAAAATCCTTTTTTGCAAAAAAAAGTTAAAGCCATAGAAGTTAATCAAAAATCCATTTCTCAACTCTTAAAAGAGATGGAAGATACTGGTTTCCAGGGGAGAAAATTGGCTGAAGCAGCCGAAGTTTGGGAAAGAATGATAAAAGATAAAGACCTGACAATTGTTTTAGGATATGCTGGTTCTTTAAGCACAACCGGGCAGTGGAAGATTATTAATTGGTTAATAGAAAATAGATTTATTGACGTTTTGGTTTCAACTGGAGCCAATGTTTCAGAAGATATTGTCGAAGCAATGGGAGCCAGTTATTGGAAAGGAACCCACTTAGCTGATGATAATGCCTTATTCCAGGCTGAAATTAACAGGTATTATGACGTTTACGGCCACGAGCCAGATTACGGTAAAATGACTGATTTAATTGTGGATTGTATTAAGACCTTAGACCCAAAATATTCTTATTCCACCCGAGAATTTTTGGCAGAATTAGGAAAATTTCTAACTGAAAAAGGGATAAATAGTATTGTGGCTCAGGCTTACCAGTCTAAAGTCCCGGTTTTTTCACCAGCCTTAGTTGATTCAGCCTATGGAGAAGCAATTCTCCTTGCTAAAATGCAAGGATATGATTTGATTTTAGATCAAGCCAAAGACTTTAAAGAGTTTATGGGTTTGGGAGAAAAAATAAAAAAAACAGGAGTTATTTATGTTGGCGGCGGAGTGCCCAAAGACTTCATTCAGTTATTGGCGGTATCCGCTCCTCTGGCGTATTCAGAAAGGAGAATTCCCGGGAGAGAAGGCGGTAGGGTCCGGGGGAACGATCCTTACCATTATTATCCTCACCAGTATGCAATTCAATTTACTGGAGACGCTCCCCAGTGGGGAGGTTTATCTGGCTGTACTTTTGATGAGGCAACCAGTTGGGGGAAAGAGGTAAAAGCTGCAAATGATGTTCAGTGTTTTTGCGATGCCACTATCGCCCTGCCGATAGTGACCCATGCCCTAAAAGAAAGAATAGATTCCAAAAGAGAGGTTATTGATTATTTTAAAAAATGAAACAAAAGAAACCTTATATCCAAACTTGGCCCTATAACTTCGGGGCAATAAAGAATCAAGATTTTGAAAAAGCCAAAGCAGTTATAATTCCTATTCCCTATGATATAACTACTTCTTGGCGTGGAGGAACCAGAGAGGGGCCTCAAGCGATAATTATGGCTTCTCGTCAATTAGACGAGTTGTTTTTCAAAGGAAGCAATTCTTCCCCAATTTTTACTTGGGAAGAAGTGGAATTAAGTGCTGGGCCGGCCCAGGAAGCAATTCAGGGGATAGAAGAAGTAGTGGGAGATGTTTTAAAGAAAAATAAATTTCCTTTTTTACTTGGAGGAGAGCATTCTATAACATTGGGTGGAGTAAAAGCTGTAAAGAAAAAATATCCAAATTTATCTGTTTTACAACTAGATGCTCACACTGATCTGTTGGATGAATACTGTGGTTCTAAATATACTCACGCTTGTGTAATGCGGAGAATTAAAGATTTAAGGATCCCCACCGTTCAGGTTGGAATTCGCAGTATTGACCCGGAAGCTAGAGAATATATTAAAAAAGAAAGAGTCAAGAATATTTTTGAGGCACCAGGAATTCCAGCTGAGAAAATTTTAAAGGGGTTGACTAAAGATGTTTACCTAACTATTGACCTTGATGTTTTTGATACAGGTATTATGCCATCAGTCGGCACGCCGGTGCCCGGCGGCCTCGGCTGGTACGAAGTTTTGAATTTAGTTGAGAAAGTTGCTAAGAATAAAAATATTGTTGGCGCCGATGTTGTTGAGCTTTTACCTATTCCCGGCCTGGTTGCCCCTAACTTTCTAGCTGCCAAATTAGTTTATAAGACAATAAGTTATATTATTTAACCTAGTGATTCAGTGAGAGAACAGCTTTTTAAGCTGTTTTTATTTACAAAAGGTAGAAATTTTTATATGATAAAGGGGTGATATATGGCGATTTTAAATAAGCTTTTTGGTGATGCTAATGAGAAGTATTTAAAGAAGCTACAGCCGATTGTTACCAAAATTAACAGCCTCGAAAAGGAATTCGAGAGTTTTTCTATTGAACAACTTAAGGAAAAAACCACTGAACTCAAGAAACAAATTAAGGGAGCCCGAACTTCACTAAATGATATATTACCCGAAGCTTTTGCTTTGGTCAGGGAAGCGGCCAAAAAAACTTTGAACCAGCGGCATTTTGACGTTCAGCTGATTGGCGGAATTGTTTTGCACCAGGGCAAGATTGCTGAGATGCAAACCGGTGAAGGAAAAACATTGGCGGCCACCTTGCCAGTTTATTTGAACGCTTTGACCGGTAAAGGAGTTCACGTTATTACGGTTAATGATTACTTGGCCAAAAGAGACACTATATGGATGGGACAGATTTACCATGCCTTGGGCTTGTCAGTCGGCTGCATTGTCCATGATGCCGCTTTTTTGTACGACCCGACCGCCAACCAAGATAAAGAAAGGGATACTATCGGCA
>CAZMQW010000013.1:0-5003 GCA_964568775.1 uncultured Candidatus Saccharibacteria bacterium | reverse complement strand
TGACCAGATTCTCTGGCCTTATTTTATTGAAAGGCCGCTTTTTTATCAGTACCGCTTGGAGCAGAGTCCGGTTTATGTGACCGAAAAAACAGAGACTACCTTGTACGTTCAGGAGAACCTGTCTCTGCGCAAAACAGTGGAGGATGTTGTGCCGGCCGTTGTCGGAGTCAAAACCAAAACCGTCGGTGGAGAAATCCTGCAGGGCTCTGGGCTGGTGGTGACTTCGGACGGCTTGATCGTCACCCTAGCTTCTTTAGTGCCGCAGGGGTCCGAGTTTTATTTCTTTGTTGACGGCAAATGGCCAGCCTACCAGATCCTGAAAAGAGATTTGAAAAATAATTTGGCTTTGGTGAAGGTTGAAAAGAGCGGGTTAAAGACCAGGGGTTTTGCTGATTTGGAAAAGATAAAACTGGCTGAGCCGGTGTTTTTGGTCGGTATGGATTTTGATGTTGTAATACCGGTGACAGCCACTACCACGCAGTCGCAATTTTTTCTGGCGCTTCAGCCGACCGTTGATACCGGCGTAGTCGCTTCTTTAAACGAAAACGTTGTCAAAACTAACATCATTAAAAAAGCAGAGGTTGAGGGCAGCCCTTTGTTTAATATCGAGGGCAAGGTTGTCGGTTTGAACTTTACTGAGGAAAACAATTTAATTTCAACCATTCCGATCAATATTATCCGCGACTTTATTGGTTTGTAAATTAAAAGCGCCTATCATTAGGCGCTTTTTTAATTTAAGAAAATTATAACTTTAGTTATAATACGGTTTCAATCTAATTATTTTATAAATAGAGCAAAGCCATAATAATCTGGAATAGCTTGAAGCAAAGTTGGTCTTTCAACCCTTTTTTTCTCCGCTTCTTTCAGTGCCTCTTTTGGAGTTTTTCCAGAACCAACAACTTTTTTTCTATCGGGCGAAAGGGCAACCCAAAGGTTCTTTTTAGCATAAGGTAAAAGTATTTTTGTAAGATCGTTAGATTTGTCCATATCTTTATTATAAACAAACTTTATCAAACTACAGATGTCTTTGTCAAGCACGCAATTGACAAGCGTTTTGGTTGATTGGTAAAATACTATTGTATGGTTAAAAAATTTGCTCTGTTTATTATTATTTTAGCCTTCATTGGTGGAGGATTTTTTTATTGGTGGAGTAGTCAGGCGGATGTTCGAGAATTAAATAAAACTTTACCAGAGGGTGTGAGGGTGATTAAAAGTTTAATCGGGGACGAATACAAAGTGGTGAATAAGATTGATAACTACGAATTTAAGATTCCACCCGAGTGGCAGGGGGTAAGGGAGGTTGAATATATTCCAGAGAGAACGGAAAAAGAATATATTGCAGCAAGTATTGGCCTAGAAGGAAATGAAGGTACTGGCAAAATTATTGCAATAGATCAATTTAGATCGACAACATCAATTTCAAGTTTGAAAAATTGGGCAGAAAATAATTTAAAAACATTTGGATTAACTGCCGATTTTAATGAAGGTATAATCGGAGAATTTGAAGTTGTAAAAACCCAAGAATTTCTTTTTTCTGTACTTGGATATATATATTTCTTCAAAAATGATTCTGTAATATACGCCATAACTTGTGGGTCCGAAGAATACATTTATTACATAATTACTAATGGTAAATGGTAGTTTAAAAGGAGGTAAACTTTTAGTGGTTACTTTAGTAATCACTATTTTTTTGTTTGGTTTGACATCGGTTATTGAGGCGAAAGAAATTAATAACGAGGAGACAAAAGACATACAAGACTTTTTAAATATTGCAAACGTCCCGGGACTTAGGAATTATTCCGGAGAGGAATTTAAAAAATTGCTTAATAAAGTAATTGAACCAGAGATTCCTGATATCACTTATGGTTTATTGGTTTTAAGCGCTAAAGACGATTTAGAGTGGATAGATATGATTTTATCACAGGATTTTTTGGGCAAAAACAGAGAATATTTTAATAGTATTCTTGATAAACGACTTGATCTATTGTCGCATTGGAAGGGAGTTGCCCAGGACATTTATTTTTTTAAGTCGAAAGGAAATCAGGTAGGACCCTTGTCTGGTTTGGCCTCGGAGATAGTTTCTATCACCAATAAAACGATTGAAATTTTCGTTGCTTTTAATACTTGGAAAACGACTAAAATATACAGAGGAATTTGGCGATATTTCGACGCAAGAAGATACGGATATACACACGAAGAAGCTTGGGGAGATGCTAAAGTAGAGATGATGTGGGCAATTAAATCATCCTCTCTTTTCGGCTCAACTGAAACTAATAATAATCAAGAAAGACAACTTCAAGCACAATTTGCAGAACTATGGAATAATTGGGGCCCTTATGCGACGCCCTGGGGGATAAGCGAAGAATACAAGAAGCAAGTTAGGAACGAATTAACCGACACTCTTGTTGTAGCTGCAGAAAATCAGTCCCTTGCCGAAAAAGAAAAAGGACCCTCATTGTTAGATAGGTTGGTCAGCCAGTTTAAAAAAATTAAAGACACGGCAATAGTTGCAATAGATCAGATTAATCCATTTAAAGCAGGTCCGATCACTGATTTGCCGGAGGATATAATAACCAATACCGAATCTCAAACAATAGAGACTCAAGAAGAACTAGAAACCAGCGAGATTGAAATTCCTTTAGTTGAAGAACCTGAAATAATTAAAGTTGAATCTCAGCTAGTAGAATCCGAGACGCAACCTATCATAGATGAAGTTATTGAAGAATTGATTGAGACCGAACCTATACCAGTTGAAGAAACGGAATTAGATGAAATTGAAATATCAGACGAACCTCAAGAGGCAGAAGAGACTATACCAGAAGAGGCCACCGAGCCGGAGAATACAAAGATGGCCTCGCCTTCGCCATCAATTGAGCCAGAGCCAGAACCCGAAAATGAAACAACTCCTGAATTGGTATTTTGCGAGAGGGGAAACGGCAATCCAAGTAGATTCAGGGTGCTTATTAATGAAATTGCCTGGATGGGGACAGCGGAATCTTCCAACGATGAATGGATTGAGCTTAGAAATATTTGGAGCATGCCGGTTGATTTGGCTGGTTGGCAACTTATAGATAAAGATAAACAGATAAAGATAGTTTTCGGCGAAGAAGATGTCGTTCCTGCTAATGGTTTTTATGTTTTAGAACGGACAGACGATGATACGTTACCGAACGTAACAGCTGGCTTCATTTATACCGGCGCCCTTAATAATACCGATGAAGCTTTATATCTTTTTGACAATAACTGCCGGTTAGAAGATGAAGTTGTAGCTAGCCCGAATTGGCCGGCCGGGGATAATATAGAAAGAAGATCAATGGAAAGAATGGATTTGCTTAATTGGTATACTTCAAATTCGGCCGGCACGGCCGGAATAGTAAATAGCCCTCCACCTATACCGAGTTCTTCTTCAGCGTCAACGCCGGAACCGGAGCCTGAACCAACGTCTCAGTCTGAACAGCCTCTTCTCGCTGTGGTGATTAATGAAATCGCCTGGATGGGCACAGGTGCTAATTCAGCCGATGAATGGATTGAACTTTACAACGATACCACCTCAGACGTTGATGTGACCGGTTGGCGCTTAGCCGCTGCTGATGGCAGTCCGGATATTACTTTGCCTACTTCAACGATTTCGGCTGGCAGCTTTTATTTGATTGAAAGGACTGACGATGATACGGTCAGCGATATTCCGGCTGATTATTTTGGTTCTTTCGGCTATGGATTAAGCAACGATGGCGAGAGTTTAGAATTAAGGGACGCTGACAATACCTTGATTGATATAGTTGATTGTTCTGGCGGTTGGTTCGGCGGTGAAGCTACGCCAGATTATGTTTCTATGGAGAGGACTGATCCCCAAACTTCCGGATCGGATTCCAATAATTGGGCCAACAATAATCGGGTCCCTTGGGAAGGCTGGCAAGGAAAGGATGCTAATGGCGACAGAATAAACGGGACGCCGAAATCAAAAAATAGTATTTCCAAAAACTCCACCACCATTTCCAGTGGTGGTTTTACTATTAATAATGATTTCACTTTGAAGTTATTAGGCAGCCCTTATTTAGTAGAAGGTTCAATTAATGTTTCAACAGGGGCAAATTTAACCATTGAGCCGGGTGTGACGGTTAAATTTAAACATAGCGAATATTGGCATTCCGAACTTAAGATAGAAGGCGGGCTGGAAGCTATTGGGGGCGAGGCCGAAAGCGAGAAGATTGCTTTCACTTCTTCCAGCACTCAACCGGCGGCGGGCGATTGGGAATGGCTTTATTTCAAAGATGCCCAAGCTCATTTGAAGAATGTAATTGTCAGTTATGCGGGGAAGAAAGAAGGCAGCCCGCCCGAGTCGTCGCCTTTTACCTGGGGTGCAATTTATATTGACGGGGGAGAGGTTATAATTGAAAGTTCATTAATTGAAGCAAGCCAGACTTTAGGAGTTTGGCTGAAAAATTCTTCAGCTACCATAGTTGATAGAGTAGAGTTTTCAGCTATTGAAGGTGACTGGGAGGAGCCGGCAGCAGTCTATATTGAAAATAGCGGTCCCACTATTAGGAATTCTACTTTTAAGAATAATAATACCGGTATTTGGATTGAGGCCGAGGCAAATCCTTTAATCGAAAATAATGTTTTTGAAGAAAATGTAACACCAATTAAAACCCTTGGTTTATTGCCAAGCTTTTCTAATAATTCTACTCAAAATAATGATTATAACGGTATTTTAGTTACTGGCTTGGGATTTTCTGAGGCGATAGACCAAATTAATTGGCAAGAAGCTGATTTACCATACATTCTCGAAGGTTCCTTTACTATTGCCAGTGGTCAGACTTTAAATGTTCAGCCAGGGGTAATCGTTAAATTTAAAAGCGAAAGCCGGATTCTGGCTGATGGTATTTTAGATATTAAAGGCACCCAAAACAAAAAAATAGTTTTTACCTCTTTGGCTGACGACGAATATGGCGGCGATACGAATAACGATGAGACGGATACCAGCGCTTACGCTGGCTACTGGG
>CAZMQW010000012.1:1907-6424 GCA_964568775.1 uncultured Candidatus Saccharibacteria bacterium | reverse complement strand
ATCAACAACGCTTCCAATACGCCCCTACTCTATTTAGTAGAAAATGGCAACGTCGGCATCGGCACAACCACCCCAACCAACATCCTGACTATTGGCCAAGGCATGGGCAATGCCATTGCCGACGGCTGGGATGTCTATTCCTCCCGAGAGTACAAAACAGACATTACTTATTTAGAAGAACAAGATTATGAGGATATATTAAAAGAGATTGAAGGGATGGACTTAGCTCGGTATCGATGGAAAGATTCAGGGACAGTCCCTTGGGGAGCGTCCTCTGGCGAAGACACTCCTGACGGGACTGTCCCTTCAGATAACAAGATGCTTGGGGTCATTGTTGAAGACGAAGGCACGCCCGAAGAAGTTCTGAGTAAAGATGGCAAATCAATCAGTTTGTATGATTATGCCAGTTTTGCTCTGGCTGGGGTTAAGGCAGTAAAGAGCGAGGTGGATAAATTAAAGGAATTATTAGGCGTTGAGGAAAATGAAGATGGCAGTTTGAGTATGTCTTCGACAAGCTCAGGCGATAATGAATTATTGACTATTATTGGTGATAATGGACAAGAATTCCAGTTGGCTGTTGACAGTGATGGCTATGTAGTTTTGGATAAACTAAAAGTTAAGGACTTGGAGATTGTGCAAGGCGGGCAGATAACCTTGCCGCAAGGCGAAGATGAGATTATGGGTCAAGGGATAGTGGCAACTTCTTCTGACTATGCTATAATTGAAAATAATAAGATTTTGGAAAGTTCTAAAATCTTTGTCAGTTTTACTTCTAATTTAGCTGGCGCTTCTTGGTGGGTTTGCGATAAAACAATTAGTCAGTCATTTAAGCTTTGTTTGAGTCAGACCGCTTCCACTACTTTGAGTTTTGATTATTGGATAGTCCAGGGGAAGAATTCAGGGACAGTCCCCCTGACCACGTCCTCTGACGAGAACGCGGTCGAAGGGACTGTCCCTTCTGACTTTTCCGATACTTCGGATTTAGGGACTGTCCCTTCTGAAGTTCCTTCTGAAGATAATTTTGTTGAACTGACTCCAGAAGAGGATGATTCAGGGACAGTCCCTTTAGGAACGTCCTCTGGCGAGGACACTCCTGGCGGGACTGTCCCTTCTGAACCAGTGATTGAAGAGCCAATTGAAGAAGTTGTTCCAGTTGAGGAGCCGGTTAAGGAAGTTGTTGAGGAACCAGTTGTTGAGGAGGAAATAATGATTGAGGAATTGCCTATGCTGCCTTTAGCAGGAGAAGTGATTAAAGAACCAGTGACAACAATAGTGGAATAATTCACCCGTTATTCTGGGGCCCGGATTTTATTCTACCCTCTAAAATTTCGAGAACTCGGGACATTTTTGAAATAAGAATAAGGACCTCAAGTTGATTTTTTGGCTAAAGTAAGCCAAAAATCAGCCCCAGGCCTGAAATACCGCATAACCAAGCCAAAAACCTCTTTTTTTAAGCATTTTTGCTAATTTTAGAAAATTTAAGTCAATTTTTTCTAAAATTCGAGACCTAATATGCTTTTAGAAAAACAAAAACCAAAATTAGAGAAAACCATTACTCATTGCCCCTATTGTCAGAGCCCCCAGGTGGTTAAAAAAGGCAGGCGAAAGAAAAAAATGGAAGAGGTGCAGATTTATTATTGCCATCACTGCCAGAAAAAATTCACTCCTCAAATCAGTAAAGGGAAAACTTATCCCTTGCGCATTATTTTAGAAACAGTTACCCTCTACAATCGTTTGCTTCCTCTCAAGGAAATAACCCAAAAAATTAAAGAGAGATACGGCATTAAATTAGGCGAGCAAACAATTTTGAATTGGACAAAAGATTACCGGGATTACTTGCCTTTTTTAAGAATGAGGGGTTTTGTCGCTAAAAAGTATCAGCCCAAAGAGATTATTGAAGAGGTCCATCTGATGCACGGTCAAATTTATGATTTTAAGTATCACCGGGCTAAAACCGATTCTATTCTACAAGATGATTTTAAGCATTATAAGCTGCGGCAGATTAAAGAATTTTTAGAATTAGCGGCGGTGGAATGTCCTCATCATGTTTTTAGAGAATCAGAGAACCGGGCCTCTCAATACAAAAATTTCTTTAATCCTGATGAGGTTAAAATTGTAAAAAAAGACAACATGGCTGGAAAGATTGTTCGTTTTGTCATGCAGGCAGTGGCTAATAACAAGCTTCGTCATCAAATTCTTCAGGAGTTTATGCTGGTTAACGATTCAGTGACTGTTGGAGTAGAAGTGCCGGTTTTATTGGGTCAGGATGATATTTTACACTTTCAAAATGAATTAAATTGGCAGGTGCCTATTGATTTAAAAAATGAAGAAGTTATTACCGGCCATATTGATATCGTTCAGGTGCGCAACGGCACCATTCACATTATGGATTACAAACCCAGCGCCGCTAAAGTTAAGCCAGTTGACCAGCTCACTTTGTATGCCTTGGCTTTATCACGGCTCACTTCTTTGCGGCTTTTTAACTTTAAGTGCGCCTGGTTTGACGAAGATGATTATTTTGAATTTTTCCCCTTGCATGTAGTTATGAAAAAGAAAAAGAAAAGAGGAGGGAAATAAAAAATCTTTAAAAACAAAAAGCAGGGAGCAAACCCTGCTTCTCAAAGTTAATCAGATGTCAAGTTCAAAATTATGGCATTATTTTCAAACCCAAATGTCCTTTGAGTTGAACGATACCTTTTTTGTTATTATCAATATCTTTCTGTATGCGGTTATGAGCTATCTTATCCATTTTAAACTCAGTTTCTATTGAATCAAACCGTTTAGCTATACCGTCAACAGCATTAAAAACTCTGTCTATTTTTTTATCAAAATGATCTTTAGTCACAAACTTTTTTAAATCTTCTTTTGTGGATAGTTGATTAAATTGTTCTGGTGTCATTGTCATATATGTTAATCTTATTTTATAACACTGAAAAATCATGTCAAGTTTTTTAAATTAATATGGCTTATCAAAGACAAGACTACAAAGAATACCGAGTCAGAACCCCGATTAAGAGTTTTCGGGACTTAGAGGTTTATCGTCAGACCACTCTTTTGTCATCAGAGGTTTTTCAGTTTGTGCCCGAGATTAAAAAGAACAAAAAAGAAAAACGCTTATTAGAAGAATTTGCCATTCTTTATTCGCAGTCAAAAATTGTCCCTAAATTGATTGCCGAGAGTTATGGTGATAAATTCTCGGATAAGGATATGGCTCTGGCTAAGCTCGAACACACTATGAGAGTGATTTCCAATATCGTGGCTAAGATAGATTTTATTGTGGCGGTGCTTAAAGATCAGGAGTTCAAGAAATCGTTGAATAATCTCCTGGCTAGGTATCAAACCCAAAGAGTGAAAATAAATAATTTGAGGAGGGCTTGGTTGAAAGTATATGGGGATAAAAGGCAATGAAGCAAGATAAATTAAAAGTAATCAGCGCCAAGGATTTAGGGAAATTAAATATGCCGGATTTTTGTCCGCGTTGTTTTTGGCTGGAAAGACATATTGATAAACCGCCGGCAATCTTCCCGGGGATATTTAGCACTATTGATGCGCTGACTAAACGGAGCACTGGTCGTTCTTTTTCGGAAAGAGGCAAGGTGCCTGATTGGCTGCCTCTTTCAGATTTGGTTGAAGTTGAAGAAGGGGACACCTATTTTAAACTGCCGGTTGGTCATGGCAACTGGACATTAGTTGGCAAGCCGGATGATATTTTTAGGACTAAAGATGAAACCTATCATATTGTTGATTACAAAACAGCCAAATTTACTCCTCGGCAGGATGAACTTTTTCCCCTTTACCAAGTCCAGTTAAATTGTTATGCTTATTTAGCTCAAAAATATGGTTTTAAACCGGTGACTAAATTATCATTGGTTTATTGTCAGCCCAACGAGGACTTAGACAATGACGAAGATTTTAAATTAGGTTTTAAATCTTATCCTATTGAAGTGGCTTTAAATCTGAATATCGTTCCAGAGTTGCTTTTAAGAGCCAGAGAGATACTTAACCAGCCAGAGCCGTCTCAAGCTCGCCATAATTGTAAGGGAATTTGCCGATGGATGGAGAGAGCTTTTAAGAAGATTCCTAATAATTTTTAATTATTATTAAAAAATGTCGTTTCGTTTGATAAAAAAATGTCATTCTGAACGGAGTGAAGAATCTTTTATTATAGATCCTTCGCTAACGCTCAGGATGACGGTAAACAAAAAATATGCGTAAAGTATGTAATTTTATTATCAAAATGGCTATTTACGGGCTGGTTTTTTTAATACCTTTATTTTGGCTGCCTGGGAGCATAGAGGCCTTTGAATTCAACAAGCAGTATTTGTTGGTTTTTTTGGTGGGTCTGGCTTTGTTGGCTTGGCTGGTTAAAATGATTGTTGTTCAAAAAAGGTTTGTTTTACGACGGACACCCTTGGACATTTGGATTTTAGTTTTTATGGTGGTCATGATTTTGAGCGCGGTTTTTTCCATAGATGAGATTTCTTCTTGGTTGGGTTTTTATGGTCGGTTTTCTGATG
>CAZMQW010000012.1:0-1807 GCA_964568775.1 uncultured Candidatus Saccharibacteria bacterium | reverse complement strand
GAGCGAAAAATATTTCTGATTAGTCATTATTTATTATTCAGCTTGGCGGCTCTTTTGCTGATTTTGATTGATTTTCGGGCCGCTTGGCTGACTTTGGCAGGGACCATGTTAATTTTAGTCATTCTGGCTATCTGGACGCACTTATTTAGAAAAAGGGTTAATTTGCTTATTCTGCCCATTATCTTATTTTTAATTTCTTTAGCCGGCTTGACTGGTTTAATCGTTAAAGCTAAGGATTTTACTGGTTCGGATTTCCTAAGGACTTCTTTGCCTCAAGAAGTCATCTTGAATTACCAAACCGCCAGTCAGATAACTTGGCAGAGCTTCAAAGAATATCCGGTTTTAGGTTCCGGACCAGCCACCTTTTTGGTTGATTTTGCCAAATTCAAACCAACTGATTTTAACCAAAATCAATTTTGGAATATCCGATTTGATAAAGGACCGAGTTATCTAATGGAGATAATCAGCACGACCGGTATTTTAGGCAGTTTATCTTACTTAGTCATGGTGGTTATCTTTGGCCTAATCATCTTTGCCTTTTTGCGACGCGTTTCTAAAGAGACGAGTTTATTAGCTGAGCAGGCAGTGATTATCTTATCTCTGTTCTTTTGTTGGTTAGCTCTATTAATTAGTCAGTTTGTCTATTTGAATAATCTTGTTTTGGCTTTCTATTTCTGGCTCTCAATGGCTTTAGTGATGGTTCTTTGGCAAGCCGCCCAAGGGAATTATCGGGAAATCAGTTTTTCCTTTAAGAAGCTGCCGGAAGTCGGCTTAGTTATGAACGTTATTCTCTTGATTATTGTTTTTGTTTTAGCTGGTTTGTTCTATTTGGGGGGCAGGTTTTACTGGGCTGATATTAAATTTAATCAGCCAACGACTGATAACGAACAATTAGCCCGAAATTTGGAAAAAGCAGTTAACCTGAATAAATATCGTGAAAATTATCGCCGCAGTTTATCTCAAGTTTATTTAATCAATGCTTGGACTGAAGCCAGAAAGCCGACCGAAGAACAGAATACCCAACTTTTACAGGCCTACGCCACCGGGGCAATTCAGCAAGCTCGCTTGGCTACTTTACTTAGTCCTCAATCGGTAGCCACTTGGCATAATTTAGGGAATATTTATCGCGATTCACAGGGCTTAGTCGGCGGCACCCTGCCTTTTGCTTTAGACGCTTTCAATCAGGCCTTGGCATTAGAGCCAACTAATCCATTTTTCTATCGGGAACTTTGCCGGATAAATTTGATTAGCGAAGAGATAGATTGGGATAAGACGATTAGTTATTGTCAGAAGGCAATTGATTTGAAATCAGATTATTTAGATGCTCATATTCAGTTGGCTTTGGTCTATGAACAGAAAGGCGATTTAGAAGAAGCCAGTAATCGCTTGAAAGGGGCTTTAGATAAGTTAAGAGGAGTTAGTTTTCAGAGAGGTTCGCAGTTAGCCGGAGCGGCCGCCGAGATATATTTCCAACTTGGTCGGGTCCATTTTAATCTTAACCAGCTTGATGAAGCTGTCAAAATGTTTGAGCAGTCAGTTATTGTTATGCCTGAATATGCTAATGCCCGTTATGCTTTAGCTTTGTCTTATCAAAATAAGGGTCGCTTAGAAGATGCCTTAACTCAATTTCAGATTGTTAATCAGTTAGTGCCGAATAATGAGGATGTTCTCGCTCGAATAGATGATTTACAGAAACAACTCCAGGCCCAGCCGCCAGCCGAAGGAGAGACAGCTGAATAGATATAGCAGACGCTTGACACTTTTTAATAATTGTTTATACTTGAAGATAGTTGATTATATACTGATT
>CAZMQW010000011.1:0-7351 GCA_964568775.1 uncultured Candidatus Saccharibacteria bacterium | reverse complement strand
GCACATGCAGCTAACAACTCCTATCGAGCAAGTCACCCGAGTTGGCCCGGTTTACCAGAAAAGGCTCAAGAAACTGGGCATTAACAATGTTAAAGACCTCTTTTTCCATTTTCCTCATCGGTATGAGGATTTTTCAAATATTCTGCCCATTGCCAATGTGAAGATAAACGAAAGCTGCTGCGTTCAGGGCAGAATCCTGGAAATCAAAAACAGCCGGACTTTCCGGAAAAGATTGTCTCTGACAGAGGCTGTTATCAGCGACAAATCAGGCTCTATAAAAGCAATCTGGTTCAACCAGCCCTATTTGGTTAATACTTTAAAGCCCAAAGACAACGTTTGCCTGGTAGGAAGGGTCGTTTCTGGCAAATACGGCCTTTGCCTGTCAAACCCGACACATGAAAAAATCGGCGAAGGAGAACTGACCCATACCGGCCGAATCGTGCCGGTTTATCCGGAAACCAACGGCTTGTCTTCCCGCTGGCTGAGATTCGTCATAAAGCCGCTCCTGACGGAATTGAAAAACCAGCTCAAAGACCCTTTGCCAGGGCAACCGCTAAAAGAATTCCATCTTTTGCCTGTCGCTAAAGCAATCTGGCAGATTCATTTTCCCGATTCTTTGGATATAGCCAAAAAGGCGCGGGAAAGGTTTTCGTTCGAGGAACTGTTTTGTCTTTCTTGCTGGGTTTTAATGGAAAGAAACAAACTGGCTTCCAAGAAAGCATTCGCCGTCCCTTTGAATTTGGAACTGGTGCAGAGATTCGTCAAATCCCTGCCCTTTAAGCTGACCGACGCCCAAAGAAAAGCTACCTGGCAGATATTGAAAGACATGGAAAAACCGCGGCCGATGAACAGGTTGCTGGAAGGCGATGTCGGCTCTGGCAAAACCGTGGTGGCAGCCACAGCTGCTTTAAACTCGATGAAAGCGGGCTACCAGACTGTTTTCATGGCGCCGACCGAAATCCTGGCCAAACAGCACTTCAAAACAATCAGCAAGCTTTTAGAGGACTTCAAACTTGATGTCGGGTTGCTGACCGGCAAGGAAGATAAGTTTACCTCCAGGAAGTTGAAGAACGACACTATTGAAATCTCCAGGAGAAAGCTTTTGGAAAAAGCCAAGAACAACCAGATAAACATCTTAATCGGCACCCATGCTTTAATCCAGGATAAAGTCAAATTCGGCAATCTGGCTTTAGTCATCTTGGACGAACAGCACCGTTTCGGGGTGGAGCAACGAGCCAAGCTCACCCAGCAGACAACCATTCCTCATTTGTTATCAATGACTGCCACTCCTATCCCCCGTACTTTGGCTCTGACCATTTACGGCGACCTGGATCTTTCTTTAATTAATGAATTACCTAAAGGAAGAAAAAAAGTCATCACCAAAGTGATCCCTCCGCCCGAAAGAAACAAAACCTATGAGTTTATAAGAAAGGAGGTTAAAAAAGGCCGGCAGGTTTTCGTCATCTGCCCCAGAATCGAAGCTAAAAACAAAACCAACGACAAGCTGGGCTGGTCGGAAACCAAAGCAGTGGAGGAAGAATACGAGAAACTGTCCAAAAAGGTTTTTCCCAAACTCAATGTCGCTATGCTTCACGGCAAGCTGGCCATGAAAGAGAAAGAAAGGATAATGAAGGATTTCCAGAATAAAAAAACAGACATTCTAGTTTCAACGTCTGTGGTTGAGGTCGGAGTAGATATACCCAATGCCACTGTTATGATGATAGAGGGAGTAGAAAAATTCGGCCTGGCCCAACTTCACCAGTTCAGGGGCAGGGTTGGCCGGGCCCGCTACCAGTCATATTGCTTTTTATTCACTGATTCTCCGGCCAGAAAAACCCATCAAAGACTGAAAGCTTTGATAACGTGTGAGAATGGCTTTGAATTGGCAGAAAAAGATCTGGAAATCAGGGGTCCAGGAGATTTTTCCGGAGCCAGGCAATGGGGCATGCCTGATTTGGCCATGGCTTCTCTTAAAGACATGTCTCTTATTGAAAAAACAAGGACGGCAGCTAAAAAGATATTAGAAGAAGACCCCCGTCTTAAAAAATACCCAGCTCTCCAAGAAAAACTGCAAGACTTTCACGAAAGAATCCACCTAGAATAGTTGTAAACGAAAACACAAATTAACAACTTGTGTTTTTCGTCTTATGTTATAAATTGAGAGACGTATCCGAAAATAAAAATAGTCAATAAGGTGCGTATAGCTCCTATTGACATAATATTAATACATAGAAGGTGTATATTTGATATAATTAGAGTATGGAAATAGATGATAAAAAATTTGGAGAAGTTAAACAAAAAGCTAAAGAAGAATATGAAAAAATTGTAAAAGTGCGGTGTCCATATTTAAGTGACCACGTTTATTTTAATAAAGAGGGCTTTGAACATTTGTTATTTAAAACATGGAATAGGGGTAGATCTAGAGAGGAACAGTATACTAGATTAAGACTTTTACCGTTAGTTCCTAAGATTATTGCTAAGTCACATACTATACAAGAATACGACGAAAGAAATATGCTTGTAAGACAGAAAATTAATTCACGGTGGGAGAAAAGAATGAAACTAGTTCGTTATTATGTTTTTATCTCAATTATAAAAGAAGTAAGATTAAAGATTATTATCAAAGAAATTGATGGCGGTAATAGGTTTTTCTACAGTTTATATCCGTCTTGGAAGGTAATTAAAAATGATGGAGAAAAGCGTAAAATACTCTATTCTGGTAATTTAGAAACAGATTAAATTAAAAAGCACCTGTCTGCAGTTTATGTGTTGACCGCGAGAGAGCCAAAGCCCTCACAAGTGCTACTTTATATATATATTAATATTAATATTATGTCAATCTATGTATTAATATTATGTCAATAGGAGTTATACACACCTTATTGACTATTTTTATTTTCGGGTTGATTTTATGTGGTCCCACGGAGAGTCGAACTCCGATCGTCAGCTTGAAAAGCTGATGTCCTAACCATTAGACGATGGGACCAGCGTCTGTATTTTACCTTAAAATTTGAAAAAAATCAAGCTAAAAGGTAGAATTATTACTATATGGAGCTTTCCAAAGCTTACGAGCCGAAAGAAGTTGAAAACAAAATCTACCAGCTCTGGGAGAAGAGCGGATTTTTTAATCCTGACAAGCTGCCCGGCAAAAGGAAAAAACCCTACACTATCGTAATCCCCCCGCCCAACGTGACCGGGGAGCTGCACATGGGCCATGCTTTGAACACCGTTGTCAATGATATTTTAATACGGCAGAAGAGAATGCAGGGATTCAAAACGTTGTGGGTGCCGGGCACCGATCATGCGGGCATTGCCACCCAGAACGTGGTGGAAAAGAAACTGAAGAAGGAAGGCAAGAACAGGTTTGATTTGGGCCGGGAGAAGTTTATTGAAGAGGTTTACAGCTGGAAAGAAAAATACGGCGACATTATCCTGAGCCAGCTGAAAAGAATGGGGGCTTCTTGCGACTGGTCAAGAACCAGATTCACCATGGACAAAGAGTATGCGAAAGCAGTGGAAACTGCTTTTTTATATTACAAAAACAAGGGCTGGATTTACCAGGGCAAAAGAGTGGTTAACTGGTGCCCCAGGTGCCAGACGTCTCTGTCTGATTTGGAGCTGGAGCACAAAGAAGAAAAAAGCAGCTTATGGTATATCCGCTATCCTATAAACAAGCAGGGCCATATTACGGTGGCCACAACCAGACCAGAAACCATGCTGGGAGATACGGCCGTGGCCGTCAACCCTAACGATAAAAGATATAAGAGTTTAATCGGCCAGAAAGTTACCTTGCCGCTCGTTAACAAAGAAATTCCCATTGTAGCCGACCGATTGGTTGACCCCAAATTCGGCACCGGGGCCGTTAAGGTAACCCCGGCCCATGATTTGACTGACTGGGAAATAGGTATAAAGCACAAATTGGCGGTAGTAAATGCGATTGATGAAAAAGGCGTAATGACTAAAAACGTGCCCCTGCCCTATCAGGGCCTCAAAGTCTCGGCAGCCAGGCAAAAAGTGGTGGAAGATTTAAAGAAACTCAATCTCTTGGAAAAAATAGAGGACTATACCCATCAAGTTCCCAAGTGCTACAGATGCGCAACAACAATTGAGCTGATTCTTTCTTTGCAATGGTTCTTAAAGATGGACTATCTGGCCAAATCAGCCATTAAAGCCGTAAAATCGGGCAAGGTAAAGTTTATTCCGAAGAAATGGGAAAAGATATACCTTGACTGGCTAAACAACATCAAAGACTGGTGCATTTCCAGGCAGCTCTGGTGGGGCCATAAAATACCTTTTGAAGGAGTGGATGATGTTCTGGACACCTGGTTCTCCTCGGCCCTCTGGCCCTTTGCCACCCTGGGCTGGCCCGACAAAACCGAGGATTTGAAAACTTACTATCCCACCAACGTTCTCTCGACTGACCGGGGCATTATCAACCTCTGGGTGGCCAGGATGGTTTTTTCCGGGATGGAATTCATGAAAAAAGCTCCCTTCCGGGACGTTTATATCCACGCCACGGTCTTAACCCGCGAGGGCCAGAGAATGTCAAAGTCTTTGGGCACCGGCGTTGACCCTATAAATCTGATTGAAAAGTACGGGGCGGACGCCACCAGGTTCGGCATCAGCTATCAGATAATGGGAGGCCAGGATTTGAAGTTCGTGGAAGACAATATCGTTATGGGCAAGAAGTTCTGCAATAAGATCTGGAATGCTTCCCGCTTCGTTCTGATGCAGGTTGAAAATTACAAAGGCGGTGCGAACAAACAGACTCCAGCCGACAAAAAGATACAGAGCTCTTTGAACAAAACAGTAAAATCAGTCAACGAGGATTTAGATAACTACCATTTCGGCAAAGCCGCCCACACTTTATATGATTTCTTCTGGCACGACTTCTGCGATAAGTATATTGAAAAAGCCAAGGAGCAGAAAGACGAGAGAACGAAGAAAATCCTGCTCAATGTTCTATTCACTTCCTTAAAGCTCCTCCATCCTTTCATTCCTTTTGTGACCGAAGAGATTTACCAGCAAATGCCAGCCAAAAACAAAAAGAAATGTTTGATTATTGAAGACTGGCCTAAGTAACATGACCTATCCTTTATATATCTTTTTCAGTTTAGCTCCCAGCGTCATCTGGCTTTTGTTTTTTCTGAGAAAAGACAAGCATCCAGAATCCAACCGCATGGTGCTGAAAATCTTCTTTTACGGCATGCTGGCCGCCTTCCCGGCTGTGTTGATAGAATTGGGCTTTGCCCAGCAAATCAACCAGTTGTATCTGCCTCAAATTATAGTTTCAATTCTCTATGTTTTCTTGGGCATTGCCCTGGTGGAAGAAGCGCTTAAATACCTGGTGGTAAAAAAACAAGTTCTCAGAGATCCTGAATTTGACGAGCCGGTTGATGTGATGCTTTATATGATTATCGCTGCTTTGGGCTTTGCCGCTATTGAAAACCTTTTTATTCTGTTCCCTTTGACCCAGCCTTTCCAGTTCTGGGAGACGTTTCTAACCAGCGGTTTCCGGTTTGTGGGGGCAACCTTTCTCCACGCCCTCTGCTCTGGTTTGATCGGCTATTTCCTGGCGCTTTCTTTCTTGAAATCAAATAATAGGTTAAGACTAAAAACTGCCGGCATAGCTCTGGCCGTTCTCTTGCACGGGCTTTACGACTTCTCTATAATAAAGATAGAAAGCAACCTGAAATTCGTCATCCCGGTCGTTATCCTGATCGGCCTGGCCGTATTCATTACCCTAGGATTCAAAAAGGTCAAACAATTAAAAAGCGTCTGCGAAATTAAAACAACATGAGTTTTTTCGATAAATTAAAAGGCGACATAGGGGTTGAAGAAGCCGCCACCAAGGAAAAACCGAAAAAGGCCAAGCCTAAAAAGAAAGCTAAGCCCGAACCGAAACCAAAGCCGGAAAAAGAAAAGAAACTTGTCAAAGTAGAACCCAAGGAAGAGAAAACGCAGATAGAAGAACCCCAGACAGAGGGCGAGTTGGCGATTGATGTTTACGAGACTGAAAACGACATCATTATTGAATCAACCATCGGCGGAATCCAGGCCGAAGATTTGGACATTTCGGTTGAGGGAGATTTGGTGACTATCAGAGGCAGCCGGGAGAAAACAACCAGGGAAGAAAATAAAAAATACTTTTACCAGGAATGCTACTGGGGCTCATTCGCCCGCCAGGTCATCCTGCCCGAAGAAGTGGACGGCTCCCGAGCCAAAGCCAGTATGAAGAACGGCGTTCTGACTCTGGTAATGCCAAAACTTCATCGCAAAAAGAAAAGGAAGATAGCGGTCGAACCGAAAGAAGAGTAATATAAATCCCGCCGAAAACGGCGGGTTTTTGATTGTGCCCAGGGTGGGATTCGAACCCACAATCCTTACGGAACAGCGTCCTAAGCGCTGCGCGTGTTCCAGTTTCGCCACCTGGGCGCTTTTTAATTCTAACTTTTAAATAAAAGGCTGGCAACCGCATTTGCAGCTGCCAGCTTTTTTTTACTTGAGAGCCGTTATGAAGCTCTCTGCCACTCCAGACTGAGACGGGGGGTTCCTCCACCGGTGTGAGTGTATTTTACCTTAACCTGCACCGGGCCCTGGTCAAGGTAAATGGTCCCGTAGTTTTTTAACGTTCGGCCGTTGACCGTAATACAGACGTTGTCGTCGGTATCGGCCATAAACCGCCAGGTGCCGGTTGACGAAAGCTCTATCTCGCCCTCGTAAGTGACTGAGAATTTTGTAAGAGCAAAGCCTCCCGGACAGCCGATGAAGTTTATACGGTTATCCTCGAACGATCCCATGTACCAGATCTGAGCCCTTCCTATCTCGCGCACAGAGCCCTGGAACCAACCGGTGGAGTAACGCGGCCAGCGAATTGGCTGCGGAGAAGGACAGATTGGCTGACAAGTTATCTCCTGGGGCTGCTGGACTATATTGTTGATGATTACCGGAGTAACCTGATTGGGCTCCTGACTGGACTGCGGCTGAGTACATTCAACGACCGGTTTATCTTCAGATATAAGTTCTCTAACCGTTTTGAGTACCTCGGTCATGAAAGCTATTTCCGCGTTGTCCGGTTTCGTATTGGTCGGGGGGGTCGGCTGTGGCTGAACCGTTGGTGTGAGTGCTGGTACCGGTGTGGGCGTAATTGCCGGTTCTGGCTTGTTAAAATATGATGGTGCAAAAATTGCAACCATTATAGCCAGTATGCCTATGGCAATTATTGTAACCCATACCCTCCAAGTCATAAACATTTGTTAACCTCCTTATATTTAGTCTAGAGTATTATAGCAAAAGGATAGAATTTGTCAAGGGCAGGCAAACGAAAATCCTCGGGAAAATTCCCGAGGAT
>CAZMQW010000010.1:0-7870 GCA_964568775.1 uncultured Candidatus Saccharibacteria bacterium | reverse complement strand
CCAGCGCCCGACTGGGCGAAAATGCACATATTGGCGTTTTCCAGAGAAAACCTGTCAAACAAGACCAGGGAATTATTGTGCTGGTTTATGCCGTAGAGAATACCCTCATTAGAGCTCAAATCAAACGAAACAAAAGGAAATACGCTGGATAAGGGTCCGGTGTTCATTGAGGCGTGCACTCCTAATTGATCAAGGCAGTAGGGAGAGGTGGCCACAAAACCTTCTTTCTGCTGGTAAAGAGCCGGTTTGATATAGATAAGTTTTGATTCAAGAATGGAACGCAGTGTGGTTTCAATACTCCTCAATTCTTCTTCAGTATCGGCGTAAACAGTCAAATAGAGCCCTAGCTTGAACATTCTTTCCTGGGCGGTTTGCAGTCTATCTCTCAATTCCTCAATGTCTCGGTAAGCTGTTTCTAGGGCTGGGTCACGGATCAATCCCTTTCCTTCTCTTTCCATAAGCTCTGCCTGGATTTCAGTCACTTTTTTCCTTAGTTGTTTTAAAATCAGCCCGGCGTCAATCGGATGGATAAAAAAGGAAATATCCATTGGTATATCCAGGTCAATAACCGGCGAAAACCAGGAAGTCGTTAAGTATCTGGGATAGGAGAAAATGAAAAAGGACTTGGTCAGCCTTTCGCCCAAATGAGAATAGGAAGGGTTGACCTTGATGGAAGAGGGAGCGATAATATCGGTTGCCCTTAAAGCCTCAGTTTCAAACAGCTGTTCTGGTATTTCTTCTTCCTTCTTTTTTTTAAAAAGATTTAATTTCATAATTTTGCTATTTGGATAATTCCGGTGGAACTTCAGGATAATAGCCGACTTCGGCTTGTTTGGGATGATGCAGGCTCCAGAAAAGCTCAATTAGTTCGGGCGTGGTTAAAGGGATGGCTTGCAACCCACACCTTCTCAAGCCAAGAGCCACGTATTCCATTCTTTGCCACAACTGCTGTTTACATCTTTGGAAATCTTCTTCGGTCAAGGCGGGGGCTTTGGGCGTTTTTAATATTTTAAAAGGAGAGACTCCTTTGGCCTCCAAAAGAGTGAAAGGGGTGACTAAATAAAAGGATTTGGACATGATCTCGCCGTATTTTCCGGCCGGCGGTGCGCCGGTAATTATATCTTCGATAAATTGCCGGTATTCGGCCGTCTGCACTTTTAAAAGTTCGTTCGTCTGTTTAGCTTCTAACTCTTTTACTTTGTCTAAGTAGCCGGTGATGTTGAGTTTGCGCGACTGGATGACAATCTGGATGCTGAAGTCCAAAGAATTCAAAAAATTCTGGAATTGGTAGATAATGGCCGATTGCTCTTCTTCGGATTTCAAGGCGAAATTCAAAGAAGAGACCATTAATACCGCTCTTAATGCTTTATTTTTCAGGATAATTACCCCCTCTCTAATTTGGTCTATTTCTAAAAAATCTTGGGTTGAAGCCATAGATTAATCTTTTTTAATTCCGGTTTCAATTTTGGTCGAAAGGTTTTCCAAGCGGCTATTGCCCGCTATCTTTAGCGCTGGCGTTTCTTCGTCTTCAGCCGGCATCTCTTGTTTCTTAATAATTTTTGGGGGAAGCCCTCCTTTCTTTTTCCAAAGGAAGATTTTCGGCTTCAAGGAAAAAGCAAGAAGGTTTTTCAAAACAACAGGCAATGACCGGCCGCCGCTTTTTAAAAAAGCCAGAGCAGATCCTGCCAACATGATAACAACAGTGCTTAAAAGAAAAATAAAAAAAGGAGCAGTAAAATAGAGGATAAAACAAATTACTCCCGCAACTCCAATAAAAGCAAACTGTTTAAAAGTCAGCGGCCCAACTATTTTAGGCTCATGCTCAATAAACTTAGGGACAGTAAATTGGTCCATAATTATTCGGTTGGTTCACGGTAAGTGTCCTTTATTGGCGATTTTTTTGGTTCTTTTTCAACTACTCCCGTTTTTATTATTTTCTTTTCTAGCGATGAAGCCCCTCTGTTTTTAAAATTAATTAGAAACGAAGTGATAAATTGGTTTGCTTCATCAGCAACCTTTTTAGCGTTTTCTGCGGTTAATTTTACCCATAATTCAAGAGCCATAGCTAGGTTCCCACTAGGAAGTTTACCGAGTAAAACCCAAGAAATCCTTTTAGCAATTTCTTCAACTTTTTGTTCGTTATTCACTCCGTTTTTTTCACAGATATCAGCTATTCGCTTCGATGTTTTTTCAGATAAAACCAAATCTATAAGCTCATTTGGGGTTTTCCTAAAAAATTCTGGATAATCCTTTTTCAGTTTTTGTACTTCTATTTCATCCGACATGGCAGATCAAATTTTATTCGAAGTCATAGCCACAATGAGTACAAGTTTTTGCACTTTTCGCTAGTTTATTGTGGCAATTAGGGCACTCCTTTGTGCCCTTTTTCTTATGTTTAATCCCAAGCGTGGTCGCTCCGCCTGCTACCGCCGCATCTTTTATTGCCTTCCAGCTTCCTTTTACAGCCGCCTTTGCCATTGCTTTCGGCCTTAACTCTCCAGTTGCCTGTAGCCTTGTAGCTGCCCAGCCTCTTTCTACCGCCGCGCCCAGTGCCTGCTTTCTTGTATGGCCAAGCCCCCTATGTACTGTGAATGCTTGCCGGCTCGCTTTAATAGCTGCAGGACCTGCTTTTGCCGTTCTCCAAGCTGCTCCCGCAGCCGCAAATCCGACGACCTTACCTGTTGCTTTTCCTCCTTTCCCTGCTCCTTTTAGAATAGCATCAGCGCCCTTTGGCGCAAAAGTTATAGAAGCAATGAGCCCTATACCTAAAAATGCCAGAGCGATAAAATAAGGCAAGATATCGTTCATTATCGACGCTAAGCCAGGAGCATTGGCGATTTCCGTCATTTTGGAAGTGAAGATTGGGCTACTCTTGTCAGTTGCTGTTTTAAGGAAATGGTCTGCCAAATATAGAAAGAAGGCGGCGATCGCTCCGACCAATGACCATTGGAGAAACTGTCCCCACCATTGGGAAAATACTTTTCTTGTTGCGGGCAGAATATAACAGGCAAAAGCTATGGGGGAGAGGATCACCAGCGTCCAAATAGCCACGTAACGAAGAATAAATATAAGGGCGAAAAGTAGATAAATAAGGCCGGCAGCCAAGTTGAAAAATACCAGCATTAAGCTGCCGAAAGCAGCTGAAACTTTGTCAATTGGATTCCAAAATTCTTCCAGATCAAACAAAACACCTAAATTTGTCCATTGGGCCACAGCGCAATTAACGAAAGAATTAGATCCGGCGAACCCTCCCTGGACAAAGAAATTCATGACAATATTAGAGGCGTCAACAATCAATCCCAGCAGCACCGGAGTGAAATTAATTAATAGGGCGATTATAATCAGAGTCGGCAAGGCCTTTTGCGCCCCGTAGCCGGTAATCCTTAAAGCAGTTCCCAGCCCGATAACGACCATGAACAAAACAATGAAAATATTGCTTAAATCTCTGGTCAGCTCCCAGCCGACAGCTATAAACTGATTTCCGGTTGGGTCGGTATAAGCCAGCGAGATGAAGCTCTCAGAAGTGACAAAATTAAAGACTGCTACAGCCGCGCCCAAAAAGGCCCCAGTTATTGTGCCTAAAATATTGGCGATTAGGCCGAATAGTACAGCGAAGACGCTGGCTAAAGAGCCGGAAATTATATCCATAGAATCAAATTACCTGCTTTTATTATTATACTATACCATAAAAGCAAAACAAAAGAAAAAACAAGGATTGGTGAAGCGCCCATAATTTGTTATTATTTAATAATGGGAAAGCAAGAGAAAATCATTTTAATTACGGTTTTGGCCGTTTTCATATTACTGAACGTCAGCAGTTTTGTTTTCGCCCAAAAAGAACTGGAAGTTACTTATCCGGAAGTCAGCGGTGCTAGGCCCGAAAACGTTACTTATTCTCTGCCAGAATACGTGAAGTACGTTTTCAATTTCGCCTTGGCTATGTCAGGGGTTGTTGTTTTCATCGTTTTGATTTACAGCGGCATTAAATATATGACGTCGGCCGGCCGCCCAGACAAAAAAAGAGACGCTAGAAACAGCATCACCGCGGCTATTTTAGGGCTGTTACTATTAACCTTTTCTTATTTAATTCTAACAACTATTAATCCGCAACTGGTTTTCTTAAGTATTCCGGAAAGGGTCGTTTTGCCCCCACAATCTATTATCGAGATTAAGCCCGAGGAAAAGGAATTGTTGGCCTATACCGAAATATCGACCGGCGGGGTGATGGCGGAATTATTCTCAGAAGACAGATTAAAAGACCTTAAAGATGTTGTCCAGAAAACACAAGACAAAGCAAAAGAAGTGAGGGATTTGTCCGACGAATTAAAAGCCTTAACCGACAAATGCCAATGTTTGCGGTGCGATAAAGGTTCTTGCGTCGGAGGTATTACTCTTACCTGCATCAGTCCTTGTACGGACAACTGTGAATGTTCTGGAGATCCGTGTGGCTCGGACAGGGCAGCCATTGATCAAAAAATGGAACAGCTTGAGAAAGCTATCAGCGACTCGGAAACCGATAAAGGTCTCGACTATTGGAAAAAAAGATTAGATGTGGTCGTCAACGGGTCTGCGAAAGAAGACGTTCTCGGTTTCCGGGAAGTTTACCAAGATCTTAAGACAGCCGAAATATTAATCAAGAACTGCCCTCTTTCCTTAAATGAAAAAGGTCACTCGCAAGTTTTATTAACCTATCGGGACTTTTGGCAATATCGGGAAGCCTTGGAAGAGAACGAAGAGATTAGGGGAGTAAGCCCGGCATACGCTTTCACCTATATTCCCTCAAACAATCCATATTATTTAGCCAATTTTTACTGCACCGAAACGCTTTATTCGATCCCGGAAACCTCAATCGGAGAGGCAGATACCGGCCAGATAGACATTCCTGCTTCGGGCGGAGGGGATTATCTGCTGTGCGGGACGGAAATTGCTATCGGCGAGACGATTGATAACGCCGAAGAATTGGCCCGTAGAATGCTGGTCGAGCTTGATAATATCAGCGACAGCATCCCCGATCAAATAAAAGCCGCTCAAGACTTGATGAAGCTACCCGAACAGTGTGTGTCCGATGGCTGTTCCAATAAAATGATAGACACTTGGGACTGTTGCTGTCATATTATCGTGTGCACGAAAGATGGCTGTGCTCCGGTTTGCGTTGGCCGTTGTTGTAAGAGTTGTTACTGCGCGTTTTGTTCTGGAAATGCCTGTCCCTATGAGCAGATAAATAGCGCTGTCAGCCAAATTAGGAGCATTTACAGCGGGATAGAGCTTTCTGCCAGCAAGATAAAAAACTTTATAGAAGAAAAAAACATTGAAGACAAGTTTAAAATATCAAAGTTATTTGAAGCGTTAAACGTTGCCCAGAATCAGTTGGGGGCGTGCTACAATACAAAAGAAGCTCGAAGAAAGGCTCTAAGCGGCGGGGAAAAAGTTTTCTGGAAAGAGCTTTATAGCTGTTCCCAGTTGAAAGAATTCACTGGTTGGGGAGTGAGGTTTTACGATGAGAGAGACCGGAGGATAACCGAATGTTACGGCATTGACCAGGGAGAAGGTTTAATGGATAATTTTTTATGCTGCAACGCAGAACTTTTTTAGGGATAAGTTTTGTGGTATTATTAAATAAGTTATGACGACAATTAAAAAACTTTCCATTTTAGTTTCCGTGGTTCTGGTTGTTTTGTTTCTGGCTGATTTCAGCTTGGCCCAGAACAAGTTGGAAGTACCTCTACCTTCAATCGGCGATGCTTCGTCAATAACCACCATGCCGTTTCTGCCAGACTACATAAACTACATTTTTAATTTCGCCATAGGGATTGCCGGCTTGATCGCTTTTATCTCAATAGTTTACGGCGGCGCCCGCTATTTAACGTCCGCTGGCAATCCTTCGGCCATGTCCGACGCTAATAGTCAGATTTTCGCGGGAGTGATCGGTCTGATTATTCTTTTGGGCTCTTGGATTATTCTGACAACTATCAATCCCGAGTTGGTGAAAATTAACCCCCAATTAGAGGGTTCAGGCATTGTGGTCGAGGACTCGCCGGGTGTTTATTTGTGCCAAGACAATACAGATGAAAGCTGTCGTGTTTTTACTGATTCGAAAGACACCTTGGGAGAACTTAGTAATAAAGTGCAGCGCGTCAAATTCAAAAATATTAACGATATTGTTTACGGAGTGGTTTTACATGAAGATAAGTATCATAAAGGTAATTGCGTGGTTTGTTTAAGCGACGGCTGCCAAGTAGAAATTTCGGCGATTGGCGGAGACGGGGTTTCTTCAATAACCGTATTTTTAAGGCCTAAACAGGTTTCGGGTTCGGGCGTGACTATTTATGATGGCGAAGAATATCAAGATGGAAAATTTGGGCATATCGGTCCTTACACGAGCGAAGTGTGGTACGATGATATGGATGATGTTAAGGAAAAATTTAGTAGCGAAGCTTCGTCGGCAAAGGTTGAAGGGACATATATGCTGATTCTTTACAAAAAAACGGAGCTTAAAGGTAATTGTTTGGTCTTACAAAACAATGATCCTTCTTTGAGCAACGAGGGCTTCAGTCAAAATACCAAATCTTTCAGGGTTCTTTTTGCTCAATAATTTTCAACGTTAAAGGGCGTTAGCTTTTTATATTTGGCTAACGCCCTTCTTCTAGAACTCGTCAACAATATCTTCCTCTAGCTTCCACTGATCGTCTATTTGGCGGAAAAGGAAACCTATTCTGTCATCGGTAACCCCATCAGAGTGATCGACCAGCGCATAGACATAGGCTTCAGAATCTTCTTGTATTATTTCTGTCATATGCGTTTCGATAGTCATCTTTATTATTTCATTTTCCCGCCAAGCTCTTTTCAGGGATTCGATGCCGCCCAAGGAGATTATTTTCTCTTTGGCCTCGGGGGTGTAGAGCTCCATAACCGCTGCAAAACTCTTAGCCCTCATTAAGCGATACCATTCCAGAGCCGTTTCTTCCGGTGTCATATCTGGTTTTGGTATTATCGCCTCTGGGGTTATCGGCTCTGGTTCTTCTAATTGGGTTGGCTGCGGGGCCACGGTTTCTGTATTGCCGACTACTCGGAAATCTTTCACCGTTACCTCGATCAGCTTCGAGCTTCGTAAGGTATCCGGGCTTACAACTTTCCCTAAGTGGAAATCCATTTTCTCTTCTGGTCCTAAGGTCCACTCGCCAAATGGAGGCCAGTGGCTTATTTCCTCGCCATCGAGAAGGATTAACATTCTTATTCCTTCTATTGTTCGGCTGGAAATATTCTTTACGGCTCCATCAAAGACTAGATGGAGCTCATTAGTCGTTAACTCTTCCCATTCCATAGTTAGTTCTTTCGGGAAGTTAACAACGACTTCAAGTCTAGGGCCATCATCCGGAATCTGGAGACTATCACTGGATGCGTCCAGAGTTATTGTTTCCGAGTTTCCGTCTCGGGTAGCTATGATGCCGGCTGTGGCACTAACTACCACCACAACGATCGCAACAATTAACCACTTTTTCATTAGATTACCTCCTTTTCTTTCAATATAGTATTGTTAATGATGCAAGGCTATTTTACCACATTTTATACTGGTTTGTCAAGTGGAGCCAGTCTGCAATACTTAATGTTTCGGCGCGTTGAGTCGGAGAAATTTTGTTTGTTTTTAACCAGGCTTCAGTCTTTTCCCGAGGCATAGTTAAACCCTTGGATAGATTATTAATTAGTTGTTTCCTTGGTTGGGAAAAACCAGCCTTAACAATTTTGAAAAACTTCTTGCTATCCCCCAGCCGAGACGGCTCGGGGACTATTTTAATTATGGCTGTATTAACTTTTGGTTGGGGGAAGAAAGATTTTTTAGAAACATAGGAAATGATTTCGGCTGTAGCGTAAA
>CAZMQW010000009.1:0-9537 GCA_964568775.1 uncultured Candidatus Saccharibacteria bacterium | reverse complement strand
AAGGTTTAGGCTCTTCCCTGTTCGCTCGCCGCTACTGAGGGAATAAACTTCGTTCTCTTTTCCTCCGCTTACTGAAATGTTTTACTTCAGCGGGTTCGCTGTCTGGCGTTTAAAGACCAGACCGTTTCGGTTTGTCACCGAAACAGGTTGCCCCATTCGGAAATCCCCGGATCAAAGATTGAGAGTCATCTCCCCGAGGCTTATCGCAGACTCCCCACGTCCTTCATCGCCTCGATATTCCTAGGCATCCGCCGTTTGCCCTTAAAATGCAATATATACCTAATTAGCTAGCAATTAATAATCACTAGTTTGTCCCCATTCGCTAGTTTTCGAATGGAGAACCCCATATTCTGTTTTCAAAGTCCGTTATGAGAAAGAAAAAACCGCTTTGACAGCGGCTCCGTTCCTGAGACATGAAAAATCACAGGTTTATGAACCGCTTGATTTATTCAAAATGGTTTGTGTTTTTCTCATAATCAATTTCTATTATATCAGGCCAAGGGAGCATGTCAAGCCCAGGCTGATTAAAAGAGGGTTTGGTTGCGATTTTGGCTGTCCAACGCCTCATTCACCAGTCTATCGGATAGCTTGTTCTTCTCGCGGGGAATGGCAACAAATTTAACCTTGCCAAAATCAATTTTCAGATTCCAAGCCTGAAGAAACAAGGCTTGAATTTTCGGCTCCAGTATCTTGTATTCGCCGTTCATCTGCTTAATTAAAAGTTCTGAATCCGATTTAACCTCAACCTCAACGCTTTTTATAACCTTTTTGCCGAATAAGGCTTTGGCTTTCTTTAAAGCAAAGATAACGGCCTTATATTCGGCCTCGTTGTTAGTGCCAACGCCAATGAATTCGGCATACTGCTTTGCGCCGATTACAACGCCAATGGCTGAAGGCCCCGGATTCCCTCTTGAGCCGCCGTCAGTATAAATAATTATCTTTTTCATAAGCTTTTAAAATATTTAATCAAACAGTTTTTGAATTTATCCAGGTTTTCTTCCTGAGTCCGGAAACCGGCCGCCTGGGGATGTCCGCCGTAAGAATCCAGGAATTTGGAGCAGTGCGCCATAGCTTTGACCCCGTCAACCCCTTGAGGAGTTCTGATTGTCCCCTGGCAGTAATCTTTTTTCTGGCTGTACAGGAAAACCGGCTTTTGCTGCGACTGGCAGATTTTGGAAGCAGCCGGACCTAGTATCAAAACCGGCCAGGACTTGTCGCCAGTAAAAACAATCGGGTCTTGAGAAATCTTTTCCTCCACTTGGGCCGCAATATCTTTAACTCTTTCCTGTCTGATATGCGCTTTTTCCAAAAGTTCTTTGGCCAGAACTTCTGCTTTTTCAATTGAATTGGCTGTTAAAAGTAAATAGCCCTCGTTCAGATGATTTTTGTTGCTGCCGGCATGACAGGCAGAAATTATTTTTTGCGCAATAAGCTGACGGGAACTGTCCTCACCGATTATTGACCAGAAAACTTTGAACCCCGGTCTGACCGTATTATTGATCGAGCCCAGGCCTCCGCCGATTAATTCCAAATTGTCATCGGTCTGGGGCATCATATCGGCTAAAGTGGCCAGCCCGGCCAATTCAAGAAAATTATCCCTCAGAGAGCCGGTCAATCTTTCTTTCAATATCTCCTCGGCTAATCTGAAAACCACCCCGGCCGCGGCAAACTGCTTGAAAGGATATTTGTCTCCTTTCTGTTTCGGGTTAACGATGATTGAAGCTAAGGGAAGTTTTTCCATTGGTTCGTGATGGTCAACAATTACCACCTCAAGGCCCAGTTTCTTGGCCGATTTAACTTCGGCAAAATTGCCGATACTGCAGTCCAGGGCGATCAGGAGGGCGGGCGCATGATCTTTCAAATAATCCAAAGCATCCTCGTTCAACCCGTAGCCTTCGGTTTCCCGGTCAGGAAAATAGACCGCTTCAACATTGCCGCCCAGATTCTTAATAGTTTCTTTCAGGATAATGACCGAACCGATGCCGTCCAAATCAGCATCGCCGTAAAGAATGATTTTTTCCTTGGATTTGACGGCTTTTTTAATCCTTTGAGCCGCTTTTTTTAAATTCTTTATCTCTGCCATTATTTTAAAGCTTCCAAGCCGGGCAGTTTCTCGCCTGACAAAAATGCCAGCATGGCTCCCCCGCCGGTTGAAACGTGGTTGAATTTATCAATTAAATTGAGCCTGGTGATAACCTGGATCATATCTCCCCCGCCGACCACGGAAAAGCATTTGGCTCCAGCCATGGCTTTCAAAATTTCTTCCGTACCCCGGGCAAATTCTTTTTTCTCGACCATGCCCAACGTGCCGTTAAAGAAAATTGTTTTGGCCGAAGCTATTTTTTCTTTAAAAAGCTTGACAGTTTCTGGGCCGATATCCAATCCGCCGCCGGTTTCGTCAACCGGTTCAATAATCTTTTTCGGGTTTTCCAATTTAATGTTTTTCTCCTTGATTTCTTTTTGGATAAGACCGCCGATCAGTATCAGGTCAGCAATTTCGGAAATCCTGTCAATCAGTTTTACTTTTGTTTCTACCTTAGCTCCGCCGATAATGGCTATCATCGGCCTTTTCGGCTTTTTTATTAATTTGGTCAAGACTTTAATTTCTTTTTCCAGCAACAAGCCGATTCCCGAAGGAAGATATTTAGGCACGCCGACGATGGAAGCGTGGGCCCGATGGCAAGCGCCGAAAGCATCGTTAATATAAATGTCTCCCTTTCCCGCCAATTCTTCGGCAAAACTTTCATCGTTGCCTTTTTCTCCGGGGTTAAACCTTAAGTTTTCCAATAGGCATATTTTCTGCCCCAGTAATTCTTCCAGTCTTTCAGCGACCGGTTTCAGGCTGAGCGATTCAACCACTTTGCCGGCCGGCCGGCCTAAATGGCTTATCAAGACGACCCTGGCTCCTTTCCTAATCAAATACTCGATAGTCGGCAAAGTTTGCCTGATTCGGAAATCATCTAAAATTTCCCCTTGATCGGAAAGGGGAACATTGAAATCGCAGCGCACTAAAACTCTTTTATTTTTGACGTTAAAATCTCTGACGGTTTTCATTGGAACTTAACGGTCTCGCCCGGGTTAATGACGCCCTTATTGTTGTCCGGCGTTTCTTTCTTCTCTAAAGATTCTTCCAGAACTTTTTTCAATTCTCCCAGATTCACTTCCTTTCTCCTGGGTCTGGGTTTCTCAAGATTGTTTCGCCTGGACGGCGAAAAAGGCATCACCGAGGGCGGGGGCGAACTTTCTTCTTGCTGTTGCTGCAGTTTCTTGCGGCAGGCTTTGCAGTAGACCGGCCTTTTGCCGTCGGGCTGGAAAACTACTTTTGTATCCTTGCCGCACATGGAGCAGCGGGCATCGTAAAGAACGGGCCCGCCGGCCTGAGCCAGCGGAGACATTTCTATTGCGCCTGACCAGCGGGTAATCTTATCTTCCACCTCCAGGCGCGGGGTGCTATACCTTTCCCGCGACACCTTGATAATTTTGTCGCGGTATGTTTTTGCCGGACGCTGGGAAGGCATCAAGGTCTCGGCCGAAAAAGGCCTGCCTGCTATCCCGTCAATCATCAGCTTCAGATAAACATTGTATTTGCCCAAGTTTACTATGTCAGCTGCCAGAAAATCTGGAGTAAATTCCTTTTCCAAGTATTCTGCATCGTCTGCCCCGACCCTGAAAGAAATTATCGTTCCGACGTTGCCAAACACGGCATCCCTGACTTCTTCTTCCATTTGAGTGATATATTGGTGGCCCAAAATTAAGGCCAGCCTATATTTCCTTGCTTCGGAAAGGACATTGACAAAGGACGTTGTTGCAAAATTCTGAAATTCGTCAACATACAAAAAGAAGTCTCTTCTTTTTTCCTCCGGCATATCAACCCTGGACATAGCCGCCAGCTGGAGCTTGGTAATCAAAAGGGCGCCCAAAAGCCTTGAATTATCCTCGCCGATCCTGCCCTTTGACAAGTTCATAATCAAAATCTTGCCCTCATCCATTATCTCTCTCATATTAATGGAAGATTTTAACTGGCCGATGATATTGCGGACCAGAGGAGCTGAAATAAACTGGCCGACTTTGTTTTGGATGGCCGCGGTCGCCTCAACTTCGTACCTTTGCGTGTAGCGGGCGTACTCCTGGACCCAGAAAGCTCTAACCACCGGGTCGGTAATTTTATCAACCACTTTCTTGCGGTAATCGACATCGGCCAGCATACGGTTGACTCCCATTAAAGTGGCGCCGGGATATTCCAATAAAGCCAAAATACAGTTATTCAAGATATATTCCATACGAGCGGACCAAACATCCGGCCAGATCTTTTTAAAAACGCCCATTAAACCGCTGGCCACCAAATGCCGGTGCTCCACGTCAACCTTTTCCATAATATTGAAAGCGATCGGAAAATCCAGGTCAGCCGGATTGATATAGACGACGTCGTTAATCCGATCGGCCGGCACAAAATCCAAAAGCCTTTCGGCCGCTTCGCCGTGCGGATCAACAAAACCAATCCCCTGACCGTTCTGGATGTCCTGGATAGCCATGTTTTCCAGCATAACGGTCTTGCCCATGCCGGTTTTGCCGACCACGTAAATGTGGCGGCGTCTGTCATCGGTTTTGATGCCGAACTTGCGGCGGGTATTGCGAAAAGTTGTTTCAGCAAAAAGCGTAATATCTTTTTTCATATATATTTATTCCTCTAAAGGCAAACCGGGCGGAGCCTCTCCTCTCTTAGATTCCACCCGGGACACAAAGGGAGCGGCAGCGACCGTTCTGCCCGGAAAGTGAAACATAGTGGCCAATTCTTCGGTGTCCAAAACAAAAGTGCCGCCTTTCAAAGGATACAAAGGAGGAAATCTTCTGATGTAGCGGAAAAACAGTCTCCTTTTCCTGATGTAAAGGCGGCGTGTACGTATCAAATCCGAAATCGGATACTTGTGTATTTTGGTAATAGTCTTGCTCCAGGGCAAAGGCTGGTTCAGGTTCTCGGTGGCGAATTGCTGGAAAAAACCGAAAGGAATAGCTTTGGCTCCGCCGAAATAGGCTTCTCTTTTAGCCAAATAAATGAAGCGGATGTAGGATTCATTGCAGCGTTTGGCAATTTTATTTTCCACGCCGGTCACAATATCTTTTTCGCCGGGGGTCAACCGCAATTCCGGCGGATAAATAGATTCCAAGGATAAAGTTTCTTTCTTGTCATTGGCACCGGCCGGCTTGCCGGTCACTAGCTCTCCGGCTGCTTCCCATAAAATAGACTTTGGCTTTGTTTTACCCGGCCGCTTGGCCAGTTTGTCGCGGACCTCTTCCCCCCGCTGGATAAAATTGTTCTCTTTGTTAGTTACCGGTTTGAAAGCTATCTGGATCCAAAGCTGTTCGCCCGGACCAAATTTAGCCATACCCTCCAATAAAGTGGCTACCGGGTCAATTCTTTTTTCTTCCTTGGCCGTCTCCGGCCTTTCTTCAAAAAACTTGGAATAAGTTTTCATCGGGTAGACGTCTTCTTTTATCAAAGTGTAATCGGTCCCCCACATATCCCAGTCTTTATTGGGAATGTTTTGGGGAACATTTTTGGTATAGTCTTCGGCCACGGTAATTTCCGCGTCCGGGTACTGGGAATAGATTGAAGATTCAACCGCATTTTTCCTAGCCTCGTGGCATCTGACGTAAAAATGAGGCTCGCCTCCAAAGCTAGTCATTTCCAACTGGACCGAAAGTAAAGACTTGCCTTCAAACCACTTTTCCCAACTATCGGGCGGGTCGTAAATGTTGCCCCAAAGAGCACTAAAAACCTGCTCCATGGCGCGAAGCGGCTTTAGAACCTCCTTGGGCATTTTAATCTCTAGTAAAACAGATTTTTGGGCCAGCATCCATATTTCCCCCCGCCAATAAAGCCAAAAATAAGAAAAGGGACGCCAAAGAACAAATGGTAGAGCGACCCACCACCAATTCTTAATGATGTCCCAAACAACATTCAAAATATAAAATAATTGCCCCTCCATGAATCAGCAATTTTTAAGCTTGACGGATAAAGTATTTGTCCTGGTTTTTAATGAAGTATTTCTTGTTGGTCAAATTCAATAATATGGTATTCGGTTTGACCTGACGCTGCGAAAGCACTTTTTTCATTATCTCTTCCTTGCTCAAGGGCTTCTTGGCTTTTTTCATTTCCTGGGCAATGACTTCCCGGACAACGCCGGGAGCATAGCCCCACTCCTGCAAAGCGTAAAGGCCTCGGCCCACCAGAACGAATCTTTGGTCTTTGATCAGTTCGTTGTGCACGGTCTGAGGTAGAGCATCGCCGCTGATATTTTTAGCCACCTCGGTAAAATGAAGCGGTTTTTCCTCTTTTTTCAAAACTAAATAAGCTTTATCTTTGACTCCTTTGGGATTAATCTCGGGCCAGTCAGCCAAACCATAAAGTCCTTCGGGGTTTTCCAAAACCCTTTTGGAGACTTCCAAGTGGCTGGCCGGAATGCTTAAAGGCAGCAGCAAGGCTTTCTTTTTCTTTTTGAGTACGGTAATGAAATTATTTATGTTCTTGCGGGCAATATTCAAAGAGTTTTTATTAATGGTCCAAAAAGCATGGAGGTCGGCTGTTTCGGCGAATCTCTGGAAAGGCTGGCCGATAGTCAATAAAAAAAAGGCGTGGTTTTGAAACTTGCCACCACCCAGCTTGGCCAGTAAAATGTCTTCCCTTCTCAAAGAGCCAGAATTTTTTAATTCTCCAGCAAAAGACCGGAAAACCCTTTGGCAGTCGGCCCGGCCGATTCTCTTATCCAACCTGGCCAAACCGTCATTCTCGATCTGCCGGACTCTTTCCCGGGTAATATTGTAAGCCCGGCCAACCGATTCCAAGGTCTGTTTTTCCCCTTTCAAACCAAAACGCCGACTCAAAACGTCTCTTTGCCTGGTCGGTAAATCTTTCAATAAATTGCTGTGGCAAATTGTTTGGAAATTATAAGTTGCCATCAACTTTATTTAAGCATTTTTTGAAAGTCTTGTCAAGATTGGTCCCGCTAAAAATATGGAAGAATAGGTGCCCGCCACAATCCCGATAATCAGAACCAGAGCGAAAAACTCCAAAGTGCTGCCCCCGAAAAAGAAAATCGCCAACAAAACCAACAAGGTGGTCAGAGAAGTATTGATGCAACGGGCCAAGGTCTGGTTAAGACTATAATTGACGGTTTCAATAAAATCGACGCCAACGCCCTTAATCAGGTTCTCCCTGATCCGGTCAAAAACCACCACGGTGTTGTTGATGGAATAGCCCAAAACCGTCAGGAGGCCCGCAATAACCGGAATGGTAACCTGCACCCCGTAAAACTTCCCCAAAACCGAGAAAACTCCGATCGGTATCAGAGCATCGTGGAAAAGAGCAATCAGGGCGGCGATGCCGTACTGCCAGGAATGGAGAGGTTTTTTTAATTTACGGAAGGCAAAAGCAACATACAAGACAATGGAAAATAAACCGAGCGCAACTAAAACCTTGGTCTTCTGCCTTAGCTCCTGGCCGATGACCGGTCCGATTGATTCAAAACGTTGTTCAGTAGCCTGATAGCCCTCACTTAGCGTTTGCAAAACACTCTGGTGGGTTTGCTCATCAATATCCTGCATCCTGATAATCAAACCGTTCGGTTCGGTTGTCTGCACATAAATATTGCCCAAATCCGACAAGCTTTCTTTGACACTCTCAACCGAAGGCCGCGTACCTTGATATTCCAACTCCATAATGCTGCCGCCGGTAAAATCAATTCCCGGGTTCAAACCAAAAATAAGCAGACAAACAATACTGGTTAAAATTAAAACACCGGAAAAAATAAAATAGAGTTTTTTGAATTTAAGAAAGTTGAGCTGCATACTTTTTTAATTCTTCCACCTTATCGGTTTTTTCCCAAGTGAAATCAGGATCGTTCCGGCCAAAGTGGCCGTAGCAGGCGGTCTTTTGATAAATCGGTCTTTTTAAATTAAGGTGTTTAGTGATTTGTTTGGGTCTAAAGTCAAAGACTTTGCCAATGATTTCGGCAATCTTCTCGTCGGAAATCTTGCCCGTGCTTTCGGTATTAACAAAGATGGAAACGGGCTGGGCAACGCCAATGGCGTAAGCTACCTGAAGTTCGCACTTGTCGGCCAGACCGGCCGCTACCACGTTTTTGGCCGCGTAGCGAGCCATATAAGCGCCCGACCTGTCAACTTTGGTCACGCACTTGCCCGAAAAGCATCCTCCCCCGTGAGCACCGACTCCCCCATAAGTGTCAACAATAATTTTTCTGCCGGTCAGGCCAGCGTCAGCCGGCGGACCGCCGAAAACAAATTTGCCGGTGGCGTTGATGAAATATTTGGTATTTTCGTCAACCATGTCGCCCAAAACCGGTTTGATTACTTTTTCTTTGATGTCCTGGCGCAGTTTTTCTATTGGAACGTCGGCTGAATGATGAGCGGCAATAACCACTGTGTCAATTCTTTTAGTTTGACCGTTATCGTATTCCACGGTTACTTGTGATTTGCCGTCCGGCCTCAAATAATTCAAGGTACCGTTTTTCCTGACTTCGGCCAGTTTCATGGTCAGTTTATGCGCTAAAACAATCGGCAAAGGCATAAATTCTTCTGTTTCGTTGCAGGCATAACCGAACATCAAGCCCTGATCGCCCGCTCCCTGCTCCTTGTAATCGCCTTTGCCTTCATCAACTCCCTGGGCGATATCGGGCGACTGTTCGTGTAAAGTGTTTACTACGCCCACATCATCAGCGCAAAAACCGTACTCTGACTTATCATAGCCGATTTCTTTAAGAACTCTTCTGACCACTTCTTGGATGTTAATATAAGCTTTGGTCCTGGCTTCCCCGCCAACCAAAACCAGACCGGTGGTGGCAAAACACTCAATGCCAGCATGAGAATCAGGATCTTGCTTCAACATCTCATCATAAATAGCATCGGAAATCTGATCACAAACCTTGTCACTGTGTCCTTCGGTAACGGATTCCGAAGTGAATAAATATTTTTTTAATGCCATAAAAATTTTACTTTTTCGAGCTTTGTGTCAACAAATACCCGAAGAAAGTTTTTAGTAATAACAATAGCGGAAAACATACTGATTAATATTCCAATAGTTAAAGTCAAAGCAAAGCCCTTAACGAAACTTGTGCCGAAGCCGAACAAAATCAGGGCAACTATCAAGGTGGTCAAATTGCCGTCCCGAATGGATGGCCAAGCCCTTTTAAATCCCTCTTCCACCGCGGTGCTGAAAGATTTTTGCGCTTTCAATTCCTCTCTCATCCTGGAAAAAATCAGAATATTGGCGTCAATCGCCATGCCGATAGAAAGAATTAAACCGCCGATGCCCGCCAACGTCAAAGTAACTGGAATTATTTTAAATAAAACTAAAATCAAGCTGACATAAATCATCAAAGCCAAAGAGGCCAGCAGGCCGGGAATGCGGTAAAAGAGAATCATAAACAAGATAACGGCCAGAAATCCCCAGATGCCAGCCTGCAGACTTTTCTCCAAGGAAATCTTGCCCAGAGTCGGGCCAACGCTCTGCTGGGAAATCAG
>CAZMQW010000008.1:0-21994 GCA_964568775.1 uncultured Candidatus Saccharibacteria bacterium | reverse complement strand
TGGGGGAAGAAAGATTTTTTAGAAACATAGGAAATGATTTCGGCTGTAGCGTAAACTTGCACAGCCACCGCTAAAATACTCATCCGGGGTGGCTTGGCGCAGATTCTTTGGCCGACTTCTTTCTGTGTAACTAAAACCATTGACTGGGGCCGGCTATTGTTTTCCAGGAACTGTCTGATAACCGGAGCTGTGATGTAAAAAGGCAGATTGCCCACTATTTTGTAGTTTTCGGGCAGGGACAATTTTAATTTAAGGATATCGCCTTTGATAATTTCTACATTTTTGAAATCCTTAAGTGTCTCTTTTAGAATATCAACCATTATTTGGTCTTTTTCCACGGCCACAACCCTTTTCGCTTTTTGAGCTAGTTCTTGAGTTAAAGTGCCAATGCCCGGACCGATTTCCAAAACCGTGTCTCTATTATCAAGCTGGCTGCTGTTAATGATTCTTTTGAGCGCTCCCCGGTCAATCAAAAAGTTCTGGCCCAGTCGCTTGTTGGGCCGCTGCCCGTGAGCCCGGAGCAGTTTTTTGATTACTGATACGGCAGTTAAGTTCATTTTCTTTATTTTATCACAGTTTTGAGGGTGTGGATAAGGTTCTTGACTGGGTTGGGGGAGATGGTATTCTGGATAAAGAAGCGAATATGGGAGAATTGCCTATTAGAGCCCGGGAAATCAAAGAAAGATTGAGCAAAATAGGGCTTAAAAATTTAATTTGGCTGAAGAATTGGGCGTTAACGCAGGTTTGGCCGAACTTAAAGGGATCCAGCAGAGACCCCTTGCTTTATTTGGGACTTGTTTCCGTGGTTCTGTTTTTAGTTATTTCTTTAATAGTTCCTTCTTTTGCTGGCTCAGCCAGTTTGCTTATTTTCAACCAGGGTTCTCAAGGCGAGGACCTTTTTATTGTGCCGGGCATGAAAGTCAAGGAATCGCCTGATTTGAGCCTGGTGCAGAAAAACAGCCTAACCGCCGTTTCCCCTCCCATCATGGTCACCCCCACTGTTTTAGGTGCTTTGGTCAGCGCAGCTGATTACGAATGGACAAAAAAGGAAATAACGGAATATGCGGTTGAGCCGGGCGATAACTTCTGGTCAATCGCTGAAAGATTCAATATTTCGGTTGACACCATTCTTTGGGCCAATGATTTGAATAAATACACCTTATTACAGATCGGCCAGAAACTGATTATTCCTCCGACAACTGGCGTCATCCACCACGTGCAAAAAGGCGACACTTTGGGCCAGATTGCCAAGACTTATAAAGCTGATAAGATGGAGATTGTAGCTTACAATAATTTGGCGGCCGAAGACGACATATACATTGGTGATATTTTGGTTGTGCCCGGCGGCGAAATGCCCCCGGCTACTGTTTACGCGCCGAGCTACGTGCCGATCGCTTCCAGCTACTTTATCTGCCCGATTGCCGAACCCTGCCGCATCACCCAGGGACTGCACTGGTACAACGCGATTGATTTTTCGCACGGCAAGTGCGGCGAGCCGATTTATGCTGCGGCTTCAGGCACGGTCCTTAAAGTCAACTTGACAAGCTCTACTTCCAAATGGGCCTTTAATGGAGCTGGCAATCATATAACTATTTTACATCCCAACGGCGTGGTTACATGGTATGGCCATATTCAAGCAAGCTTAGTTAACCCGGGCGATTACGTTTTACAAGGTCAGATAATCGCTTTGATGGGAGGAGCTCCGGGAACGCCGGGGGCCGGCAATTCAACTGGCTGCCACGTGCACTTTGGCGTCAGCGGAGCGGTAAATCCTTTTGCCCGGTAATGTTATCGGAATTTTCTGTAATCTGGGCTGTACTTATCGGCACGGTCCTCTATATACTAGCCAATACTTTCGGACTTCTTTAAAAACCGCCTTCGGCGGCTTTTAATTTTAATAAAGCAAGGTTTACATAAACTGTCCTTGACATTTCTGCTAAATCGTGATAAAATACAGGCGAAAAGGAGACCTTTTCAAATATTGAAGGAGGTACGGAGAAACGAAAAAAGTCATCGTATTCATAGTGGTGCTACTGGTAGTAAGCTTACTCTCGGCTTGCAACGGCAGTAGTTCCAAGCTCGACAAATGTCTGGAGAACAACGAAAAGCTAGTCGACCGCTTAGAAGCTTCAGAAAATAAGACGGCCGAAAAAGAAAACCAGCTTAAAGCCTGCGAAGGCGAGATGGAAAACCTGAAAGACTTATTGGCAACCGCGAACACTACGATAAGCGATCAAGGGTCTCAGCTTAAAGCCTGCGAAGGCGAGATGGAAAACCTGAAAGACTTATTGGCAACCGCGAACACTACGATAAGCGATCAAGGGTCTCAGCTTAAAGCCTGCGAAGGCGAGATGGAAAACCTGAAGGCTAATTACGTTCCAAGGTTGAAAGATTTCGATAGCTACGATGAGCTGATAGAATTCTTGGAAAATCAGGACCTTAGTGGGTTGAAAAAGGACTCACAAGGTGAAATCTGGTACCAGGATGTGGTGGAGAAAACTATAGAAAACGCTATACAGGTCGGAATTAGAGCTTATCCGGTTACTGCCAGCGTGAATTATCAGAGTAACGTCGAAACTTGGTTCTTTGTAGCTTTCGTAATTGATGGTAAGTATATTTTCATGACGGTAATGTATACCGGAGAATATTACGAAGCTTTCTTAGTGGAAGGAGAGGATCTCGCCGAACTCAATAATTTCCCTGGTTCTGAAATCGAAATCCGAAGACTTGATATATGGAACCAATGGGGCCGTTAAAAAAAAGGGCTGCAGTCAATAGATTGTCAGCCCTTTTTAATTTGTTTGATCGGTTTCTTTATGATACATTAAAATCATGGCAAAAGAAGATAGCCGCGATTCTTTAACCGAATACCAACAGGTTCAATCTGCGGGAGTTTTTTTTAAAGACCTGTTCGAACGGGAAAAAGCAGGGCTAAAAGATTTTTCGTCGCTACCTTCATTGTTAAATTTAACGCTGAATAAGATTTATGCCAATTTATTAAAGTTCGTTGAGAATATTATTGGGGTTCGGTTATATACTTTAATTGACAACCCTTTACTGGCGGATGTAACCCCGAAAATAAAAAGCTTGGCGAGAAAATTGATTCGGAAGAAAATCATTAAAAAAATAGCGAGAACGCCGCGGATTTATCCTGACGAACCTTGGGTCCAACAATATCAAATTGAGATAGCTACTACTTCGGCCGAGATTCTTTCTTATTCTGACGGGAGAGGGTCTATTTCAGGCGGTGGAGGCGGGATTGATTTTGACGAAGCAAAGGCATTTATAAAGACCGTGGGCGAAGGCATGGAAAGGTTCTGCCTCTGCGTTTATCGAGAGAAGGACCTTTTATTATCTTCTTATAATAAAGTTGCCAAAAAAGCATTGAACCCTCTTTCTTTTACTGGCATTTCTCCAGTCCAGCGTCAAACCAACTTATGGCTTAAAATAGACAAAAAATCCATTTTTCGCTGGGTAAAGGGATTTTCCCTTTACAACAATAAAAAAACATTAATTCCGGCTCAGTTGGTTTACATTGGCTATAAGTATGCGAAAGGAGAACCGATAATACAAGAGCAGATCAGCACCGGAGCGGCTGCGGCAGATTCTTTTGAAGGGGCCTTGTGCGGAGGAATATGCGAGGCAGTGGAGCGAGATGCTTTTATGATTGCTTATCTTAACAAGCTTTCCCCGCCGTTGATAGATCTTTCCACTGTTAAAGATAAAGAACTTCAGAAGTTATTGGCCATGTTCAAGCGCTATAATTTGGAGATTTACGCGGTTGATATAACAACCGATATCGCCATCCCATCAGTCTTAGCAGTTATTATTGACAGAACCGGAGTCGGTCCGGTTGTTCATTTAGGCGCCAAGACAAATTTAAATATAAAAGAAGCGGTTTCCGGTGCAATATGCGAAGTGTTGCGGGGCAGGCTCGGTTTTCGTGGGAAGGTGCCCCTTAACGATAAATTAAAAAAGAAACAGGGACTATTGAGGGCTAATCCCTCCCAGATAATGATGTTTGAGGACAGGTTTCTTTTTTGGGAATCCTTGGACATGATTAAAGATATTGAATTTCTTCTTCAGGGCCCGGAGAAAAAAATCGATACAGAAAACTTGGATAGATATAAGAATTTTTCCGACAGGGAAAAACTCAAAGCAAGCTTGAAAATTTTAAAAAAAGCGGATATCGATGTTTACGGGACTGATATTGCTACACCCCAGATGAAGGAAGAGGAAATATTTGTAGCCAAAGTAGTATCACCTCAGCTTCAACCTCTTTATTTGAATGAGGGAATAAGGCACTCTTGGGGCGATCGCCTGTTTAACGTTCCTGTCAGGCTGGGCTATCGGGGGGAACCTTTAGCCGAAAAAGATTTAAATCAATTACCCCACCCGTTTTTATAAAATATGTCCATTGCTGAAAATTTTTACCAATCAACTAAAGTAAAATATAAAAAGGGTTTCGAGAAGCCGCCCGATTTTTCAGACTGGCCTCAGGAGTGGAAAACAATTTATTTTAAATCTTATCCTCGTTTGCCAAGGATTTTCCTGCCGAAACCCGTTAAAATGGATTTCCCCTTGGGAGAATCTTTAATTATTCGCCGTTCAGAAAGAGATTTTGACGGCCGGGCGATTAATCTTAAAGATTTGAGCCAGTTGCTTTTTTACTCGGCTGGCGTTACTGAAAAAAAAGGAGAGAACTGGAACAGTAGCCACAGGCCCTATCCGTCGGGCGGAGCCAGGTTTCCCCTAGAAGTATATCTTTTTAGTCTTAAAGGCAGCCAAGAACTAAAAGCGGGCATTTATCATTATAACGTTAAAGAGCACTCTCTAGAGGAAGTGCTTAAGGAGGACAGTATAAGAGAGCAGATTTACCCAGAGGCTGTTTGGCAGAAGATGATGCTAAAAGCACCCCTGCTTTTAGCCATCTCAGCGGTTTTTTACAGAAACACGATGAAATATAAAGAGAGAGGGCATCGCTACATTCTTTTTGAGGCTGGGCATTTGGGGCAAAATATTTATTTGTCAGCTGCTGCTCTAAATCTCAAATGCTGCGGCATCGGTGGTTTCGGCGATGATAAGCTTCACGAGCTTTTGGATGTTGACGGTAAGGGCGAGGCGGTCCTTTATTCTTTCGCCATAGGCCGCTAATATTTTAGCTTGACAGGTTGCTCCACCACATAATAAAATAAGATAAGACGGAAGCCTTTGACCAATATTAACAATAAAAATCTATGGCAAAAGGTAAATCTCTCCCACCTATTATTTATATAATTATTATCGCTCTTTTATGTTTTTACGGCGGTTTTTATACCGGGAAAAAATCTGCCACTGGCGGAAACGAAACCGATCTATCTTTATTTTCCGACTTAGGTGGGTACGGCACAATAAAAAATATTGCCACTAACGGCTTAACCATCACCTTGTCTTCGCAGATCAATACAGATAAAGATTTTAAGGTAAATATTTCTCCCAAATCCCGTTTTTTTGAGTCCGTAGCAGAAGAAAATGAAGAATTAAAAGGATTAGAATTAAAAGGGCTGAAGCCGGTCGGATTAGAAAACTTCAAAACCAACGATAAGGTTTATTTCCTTGTTAATAGATCGCACGGGGACAACAATTTTACCCTCCAATGGCTGAGTATTAGCGGAGAATAATCAAAGGAAAATATGCTGCCGATAATAATCTCCTTATTATTAAACACCAAGACAAAAGGATCTAAAATCGTTCTTCCTCTAAAACTGTTGGCAGTTTTATTGCTAGTAATTATTTTATTTGTCGTTCAGATAAGCCAAAAAGTTTTTAAAATAGGAAAGAACGATGCTTTGGACGAACCAACTCCTCTTGTCAGTTTTTCAATCCCAGGCGCTGAAGCTCAGACTAGTTGTTGGGCTTGTGGCGAGGGTCAACCCTGTGAGTACTGTCTTTCTTGCGGGGAACTTTGTTATGCATCCTGCGCTTACTGTCAATGTTCATGTGCATGTGACTGCGTTCCGCCCGCTAACAATCCTCCTTCGGTAGATGATATAATAGTTGAATAAAACCATTATCCGTTAAGCGACAAAAGACTTATAATTTCACTTTTGGCGCTTTTTTTGTTTTTCGGCATTTATTAATTGTCAAGAGAAGCTGTTTCCAGAAAGAGAGAAAGAATTATCAACGCTAATTATTAATATTTACTGCGGGGATACAGCTAAAAGTGACATCAGGGCTTACTGAATTATTGTTTAGCTCGTAGGATATCTCTTCATTGCGTGTCCATTCTCGATCTACAAGCAATAAGAACTGCGTGCTAAATCACACGGTTTTTTTTCGTTTGTCCGATTATTTTTTTTGTGATATATTTCAACTATGCCGGAAGATGCCAATTCTAATTCTCCGGGCGAATATCAGTTGGTTCAGCCAGCGGAAGATTTTTTTAATAGCCAGGCCGAACAGGAAAAACTAAAATTTCAAAAGAATCAGTCCTTACTTTCTTTATTCGGCCCGGTACTTAGCAAGATTTATTCTAATTTATTAAAGTTTGTTGAAAGTATTATCGGGATCCAGCTTTTCGCTAATATTGATGATTTTAAAACAGCGGGCATTCCGCCAAAAATGAAGAGGCTGGCGGTGAATTTTTTCCAAAAGAAGTTTATCAAACAAATAACAAGAACAGTACGCTTTTACCCCGATGAACCTTGGCTTGAACAATATCAAGTTGAAACGCCAACCGTTTTCCCCGACATTTCCTCTTTTTCCGATGGACTGGGGTCTTTTATTAATTCTGGGATGGGAATAGATTTTGACAGAGATAAAGCGTTTATTAAGACAGTGGGCGAGGGAATAGAGAGATTTTGCCTTTGTGTCTATCGGGAGAAAGATTGCTTCTTTTCTTCTTATAGTAAAGTTATCAAGAAAGCCCTAGATCCCCTTTCTTTCGTTGGCATTCCTCCGATTCGGCGTCAATCCGACTTAAGATTAAAGATAGATGATAAATCGGTTTTTCGCTGGGTGAGGGGATTTTCCCTTTATAATAATAAAAAAACATTAATTCCGGGTCAACTTATTTACATCGGCTATAAATATGCCGAAGGCGAACCCATTATTCGAGAGCAAATCAGCACTGGGGCAGCGGCTAGTGATTCCTTTGATGGAGCTTTGTATGGTGGGGTTTGTGAAGCGGTAGAAAGAGATGCCTTAATGATCGCTTATTTTAATAAACTTTCCCCGCCGCTTATTAATCCCGATATTATTCAAGATGAGAAATTCCAAAAATTACTGGCGACGTTTAAACACTACAATTTAGAGCTTTATATTATTGACATGACGACCGATATCGTTATTCCTTCTATTCTCACCGTGATTATTGACCGGACCGGCGTGGGTTCAGTAGTGCAAATGGGCGCCAAGACCAGCTTAGATATTAGGGATGCGATTCGCGGTGCGGTCTGCGAGGCGTTGCGTATGCGACTCAGCTCGCGTCAAGCACTACCCCTTAGCGGCAACTTAAAGAACAAACAGAGAGAATTAAAATCCAATCCTTCTAAAATAATGACGTTTGAGGATAGATTCCTTTTCTGGAATTCTTTAGATATGCTCCCCCAGATTGAATTTCTTCTTCGGGGACCGGAGAAGAAATTCAACGGGAAAGATTTAAATCAATATCAAGATCTTTCTAGTAAAGAGAAACTTAAAATAAGCTTAGAGCTTTTAAAAAAAGCGAATATTGATACTTACGGTTTTGATATCACCTTGCCTAGGGTAAAAGAGGAAGGGGTTTATGTGGCTAAAGTGATATCTCCTCAGCTTCAGCCTCTTTACTTAAATGAGGAATTGAGGCACTCTTGGGGAGAACGTCTTTTTAACGTTCCGGTTGAATTAGGCTATCGGGCAAAGCCCTTCTCCGAAAGAGAATTGAATTCTTTGCCTCATCCATTCTTATGAGCTATATTCCTAAATTTTTCCATCAATCAACCAAAATAAAGTATGAAAAAAATCGGGAAAAAACACCCGACTTCTCAGCTTGGCCCAAGGAATGGAAAACGATTTATTTCAAAGAATATCCACGCCTAGAAAGAGTTTTATTACCGAAACCGGAAAGATTGGATTTTTCAATTGGAGAAGCAATTAAGCTACGGCGCTCAGAAAGAGAATTTAATGGTGAGCCAGTAAGTCTCAAAAATTTAAGCCAATTGCTTTTTTATTCAGCTGGCATTATTGAAAAAAAAGAAGGCGATTGGCACAAAAGCCGTCGGGCCTATCCATCGAGCGGGGCCCGTTTCCCTTTGGAGATTTATCTTTTAAATCTTAAAGTTAGTCCGGGATTAAATGCGGGAACGTATCACTACAATGTTAAGGAACACTCTTTGGAAAAATTATTTAATGACGATAAATTAAGAGAAAAAATTTATCCTCGGATTATCTGGCAAGAAATGGCACAAAAAGCACCTGTAATCTTAGCTATTTTAGCGGTTTTCGATAGGAATATGATGAAATATCAAGATAGAGGGTATCGTTATATTCTTTTTGAAGCTGGCCATTTAGGACAGAATGTTTATTTAATGGCTAAGGCCTTAGGTTTGAAATGTTGCGGATTGGGCGGGTTTGATGACGATAAACTCCACGAACTTCTAGATGTTGACATTGAAGAAGAGGCAGTGCTTTATGCTTTGGCGGTGGGTAATTAGTATGGTTATATTTAAAATCTTTTATCATGAAGAATTTATCCAAAATTGATAAGCTAAAACTCTGGCAAAAATATTGCGAGGATAAACGGAAAAAACATCCACTTGAATATCTTTTTTGGGAATGCAGTATTAAATGCAACCTTAATTGCCGGCATTGTGGAAGTTCTTGCAGCCCCGAGGAAAGGATTAAAGACGAGCTTACTACCGATGAAATCAAGAAGGCTCTTTATACTATTGCTGAAGATTTCAATCCGATGCGAACGAAACGAATAATGATAGGGGTAACGGGGGGAGAGCCGCTTTTAAGAAAAGACATCTTTGAGGTAATGAAATATGCTGAGGAATTGGGGTTTTCCTGGGGGATGGTAACAAATGGCACCTTAATTACTCCGGAAATTATAGCCAAAATGGAGAAAGCGAAAATGTCCACGATATCGATCAGTTTAGACGGATTAGAGAAAAGCCATGATTGGCTCAGGGGCAATGATAATTTTAAAAGAGCTGTTAACGGGATAAAGCTATTAGTTGCCTCCAGGCCCTCTAACTGCAAGATAGAGGTTATAACGTGCGTCAATCAACACAACATTGATGAGCTGGAAAATATTTATCAATTGTGTAGCGATTTAAAAGTGGACCAATGGAGATTGGTTGTTATCAGTCCGATAGGCAGAGCTAAAAATAATCCCGATCTTTTTCTAAATAGCCAGCAGTTTCGGTATCTATTGGAATACATAAAATATAAGCGGAAAGAAGGAAGGAATAATTTGAAAGTTGAATTCTGCGACGAGGGATTTTTGGGAACAGAATACGAAGGAGAGGTTAGAGACGGACTATTTTACTGCTGGGCCGGTATCACCGTGGGAAGCATACTTTATAATGGAGATATAGCCGCTTGCCCTAATTTGCCTAGAGAATTTGTAAGCCAGGGCAATATAAGACAAAATAGATTTTCTAGGGTTTGGGATGAAAAGTACGAGATTTTCAGAAATAGGAGCTGGCGCCGACAAGGTAAATGCAAAAAATGCCAATGGTGGAAATTTTGCGAAGGCAACAGTTTGCACTTATGGAATTTTTATAGCAACGAATTGATGCTGTGTAATTACAGCTTGATCAATCAAGTTTATCGGGGAAAACCTTAATCCTCTCTAATGTGGTACATTGACAAGCTTTTTTCGGCTTGTTAAATTAGATAAAGGAGTGGATAATTCAACTATAAAAACACCGAATTTTTTAAAAGTTGATTATTAATAGTTATAACAATATGGAAAAAAGCATTTTGTTGGTTATTATATGTTTAGCTTTAGTTTCTTTAGTTATTTATGGTGGTTGGAGAATTATATCCGTTGATACTCAAGATTATTCTTACCTTTCCGTAATTGGCGGATATGGATTAGTGAAAGAGGTTCGTAGCGATTCCATCGTATTAACTTCCCAGATTGATGAAGATAAAATTTTTGAGGCGGAAATTACAGAAAATACCTGTTTTTTCCAAAGTGATGAGATGATAGAAACCTTTATTAAAGAAGAAGAGTTCCATCCGGAAAAAATCACATTAGAAGATATAATGATTAATAAAAAAATATACTTTTATATTCAACCGAATGTGGATGGTAGCTTGACTCTTCTTTGGTTGAATATGATTAAATATTAAAAAATATGTTTCCCATGATAATATCATCACTATTAAATACTGAAGGGATAGCATCTAAAATAGCCTTTCCTTTAAAACTATTAGCCATTTTGTTTTTGGTGATTATTTTGTCTTTTTCTTGGCTGGGTGTAAGAATTTTTAAATCAGGAGGTAATATCTCTTTAGGACCGTCGGGGGAGTATGAGGCTCTTGCCGCTATCCCAATATATGGTCCTCCGCCTGCCCCCGACCCAGGCTGTATTTGCGCCTGTTACTGTTCTTGTGCTTGTAGTTGTGCGCCCCCTAACGAGGCGCCTTCGGTGGGCAACATAACGGTTCAATAAAAAATATGCTCAAATTAAACGACAAAAGACTTATAATTTCTCTTTTGGCGTTTTTTTTATTTTTCAGTATCTACCAACTGTCAGAAGGTGCTGTTTTTAAAAGAGGAGGCGAAAGCAGTACTGTAAATATCTATTGTTACGATCCTGACGGCAACTTGACCGATTGCAACGTGACTTCACCATGCTCTCAGGGTTGTTCGGTTTCCGGCTCTTCAGGTTCTTGCTCCTGCCAGTTTATCTGCGGCGTTTTGACGGTAACGGTAAACTGTTCCGATCCCGACGGAAACCTTTCAAAGTGCGAGGTGACTTCACCCTGTTCGGCAAGTTGTTCTGCCTCCGGTTCTTCCGGAACTTGCTCTTGTCAATTCACTGCCGATGGCCCAGACACAGTTTATGATGTTTGTGCTAGGGCAATCGATGATGAAGGATTAACGGATACTGATTGCACGACTGTCAGTTGGTCGCCGAGTGATTACAACGCCTGTGGCAAGGCAATTGATTCTGAGGGGCTTGAAGGCACAGACTGCGAATTAGCAGCCATAAGATGCGTTGAGTGCATTACAGATACAGACTGCGACGTTAATGAAATCTGTGTGGATAATGCCTGTATTGATTCTTGCGGGAACGGAATTTGCGACGTGAACGAGGACTATCTATCCTGCCCGGAAGACTGTAATCATCCTCCTGATAAGCCGGGGATTCCGCCAGAATATCAGCCTGACGGCGTAACGTGGAATAGTTGTTCTTTCCGGGGCGAAGACATACCTACCTTCCACTGGACCTATTCTGATTATGACGGCGATCCTCAAATAGCCTATGAAATAGAGGTAGACAACAATAGCGCCTATCAGGCTCCTAAATTTAACCATTTAGTCAACCTGGCCGCCACTGCCTACACTTTAAATCTTGCCCAGGACGATGATACGGATTGGATTACGGAGTTAGCCTGGAACACTACGTATTTCTGGCGGGTCAGAGTGAAAGATGATCACAACAACTGGTCAGAATGGTCAAATCCCGCTAATAATTTCAAAACTGCCAAACACGCTTATCCCTGGCCTGATTTTGAATGGCTGCCCTTAGAGCCAAATCAGGGAGAAGTGGTTGTTTTTGATCCTGATTCCAGCATAATCTATGATGGCCTGTCTGCTTTTCAATGGACCATAACCGAGGGCGAGGGGATTTATATTGATGATACCAGTGACAACTCCCAGTACCCGCATATTATCTTTTCCACCACTGACAATAGAATGAAATTAAAAGTGACCGATTCCGACGGCTATGCCTGCGAAACAGATGAAGAAATAATTACCGCCCAACTGCCTTTGCCTGAATATGAAGAAGTGCCGCCGGTTATCTGGTTAAAGAAAATTCTGGCTACTTTAACGGGTTTTTTCAGGGGTTTTTAACGCAATAAAAAAAAGAACCGCCCAAAGCGGTTTTTTGTTTCCAAAATAAAGCTTATTATTTCTGGCACTTCATACAAACGCGGGCCGCCGGCAGAACCTTTAATCTCTTCTCGTCTATTTCTTTGCCGCAATTCTCGCACCGGCCGTATTTGTCTTTTTTTATTTTGTCCAAAGCCAGATTAATATCTCTCAGTCTGGTTTCCAGGCTGAATTCAACCGGCAGCCGGGAAGTGTATTCTTCCACTTCATCAGCCGCTTCCTCCAGGTTGCCGTCAAACTTCGGGAAGCGGGTATCCCAATCCCCTTTAAGTTCGGGGTCCTGGTCGGCAAAAGTCGCCAGCTGTTTCTTGATGGCGGTTTTTTCTTTTTCCAGCTTCTCTTTTAGTTCGGCTAGGAGCCCTTTATTCATTTATCTTGTCCATCGTTTTAATTATGCTTTCTCCCGAAAACGTAAAGATAAAGTAATTGTCAGTCATTGCCCAGCAAAGGCCGAAATTTTCCGGCTGCAGAGAAAGATAGTGGAAAGCCGTTCCTTTATAAGTTGCCTCCTTAAAAGCGGCTGTTCCGGCTGGGCCCGTTTTTCCCAAAAACACGGCCAGATCTTCAATATCTTGTTCCATAGTAGTGGCTTCCCAATCAGCCAACAGAGAAATAAGGTCAAATTCTGTTACTTCAGCGACAAAACCCAAGCGGTTTATACCTTGAGAAGAATAAATAAACAGGGTGAAGTCATTGTTTATCTTGTCGTAGAAAGTCGCAGGAGTTTCTACGCCGAAAACCTCAAAAAACTCTCTCAGCCCCCAAGCTTTATTCTCAAACTCATCTTTAATAACCAGCCGGGTGAATTGTCCCTCGCCCAGGTCTTCCTGGAGAACTTGGCTTAGCGAGGGAAATTCAATAGTCCAGGAATCCTCAGTAGCAATCAAAGCCGGAGGGATGATTAATTCTTCAACAATCTCTTCCGGTTCTGGAGTTGTTGTCTTTTCTCTGACCACCAAATACCAGTACCAGAAACTGGCGATAGCTCCTAAAATTGCCAAAGTCAACAAAGTCAAAATAACCTTTAGCCAGATTCTTTTGTTGGAAGGAGGTTTTTTAAAAGAGGGTTTGGGTATTAGCGAAGGTTTCGGCTCGGTTGGCTTTTCCGGAGGTTTCAGCGGCGGTTTTATTGGCGGGGGCAAAGGCGATGGCGCGGCCGGGGCTTCCTTGCCTTCGGCCTGTGCTTCAACTCTGGCTAAAAATCTTTTTCTTTGTTCTTCCTCCCGGTTTTGGGTGTCTTTCAACAAATCCTTGAAGCCGGCCGCCCGGCCCTCTTCTTTTCTAGCTGTCTCTTTGGTTATTATTTCTTCTTTTTTTTCTCTTTCATCTCTTAATTTTCCAACCTCTTCCACTCTTTTTTGGGCTTCTGTTTCGGCTTTCTGTCTGGCTGCGGCCATTTCTTGGGCCTTTATTTGTCTTTCTTTTTCTCTTTGAATTTCCTGTTCGGTCCTCAATTTGGCAATTCTTTCCATTTCCTGACCGGCCTCGGTCTCACGGAGGCGGGAAGTGTCTTTTTTCATTGTTTTTATCTCCTCCCGCGCCAAAAGCTCCTTTTCCTCTTTTGCGGATTGTTTTTTTTCTTCAGCCATATTATTTGGCTTGTTTAATTGATAGATTTATCCGGCCCTGTTCGTCAATCGAGACTACTTTAACTGGCACGATGTCGCCGATTTTGACCACATCCTCCACTTTATTGACTCTGCGGTCCGCCAGCTGGGAAATATGGACCATGCCTTCCTGGCCGGGCAGAATTTCCACGAAAGCGCCGAAATTCAGTATTCTTTTTACCTTGCCCTGGAAAGTTTCTCCTACTTTGACCTCATGGGTAATGTTTTTTATCCAGTCTACCGCTTTTTTGGCGGCAGTTTCCTTCTCGGCCGTGACAAAGACTCGGCCCGAATCTTCAATATCGATTGAAACCTCGCATTTATCAATAATTTCATTGATCATTTTGCCGCCCGGACCGATTACTTCCCTTATTTTATCCGGTTTTATCTGCAAAGTATAGATGCGGGGAGCCCAGGGCGACAGTTCCTTTCTGGGTTTTGCCAGCACCTTCTCTATTTTATCCAAAATCTGACCCCTGGCTTTTTTAGCCGCACTTAAAGTGTCTTTGAGGATTTTCTCCGTGATGCCCGTTACCTTAACGTCCATTTGCATGGCCGTGATGCCTTTCCTGGTGCCAGCCACCTTGAAATCCATGTCGCCGTGATGGTCTTCCGGGCCTTGGATATCAGTCAGTATTTTATAGTCGCCTTTTTCGTCAGCGATCAGGCCCAAAGCAATGCCGGCCGCCGGCGCCTTAATCGGCACGCCAGCATCCATCAGGGCCAGAGAAGCGGCTGAAACCGAAGCCATTGAGGTTGAGCCGTTGGAAGAGAGGATTTCCGTGACAACCCTCATGGTATAGGGGAAGTCTTCAAAACTTGGCACTAGGGGCAGAATAGCTTTTTCTGCTAGCATGCCGTGGCCGATCTCTCTTCTACCCGGACCCCTCATGGGCTTTACCTCGCCCGAACAATAGGGCGGGAAATTGTAATGGTGCATAAAGCGTTTTTTGCCCCTGATTTCCATGCCTTCCAATAATTTAACGTCGCTGGGAGTGCCCAATGTCAGGATGGAAAGGGCCTTGGTCTGTCCTCTGATAAAAAGGCCTGAGCCGTGGGTACGGGGCAAAAGACCAGCTTCAACCTGGATTTTCCTTATTTCATCCAGTTTGCGGCCGCCCGGCCTTTTATTGTTTTTAGAGACGTTTTCGTGGAGCAGTTTGTCTGTTTCTTTTTCAAAAAAACCTTTAACCAGTGACTGTTTGCCCATGCCCGGATATTTGCCTTCAATAAAATAAATTAAATCTTTTTGCAGTTCGTCTAACGAGTTGCTTTCCATAAGAGCCTTTTCCAGCTTATCGCCCAGAAATTTTTTCATTTCCTCCGTCAGTTCCGGATCAGCGGCCGGTTCTTCAAAAGCCAGCTTTTTCTTGCCAGCCTTTTTTATAATTTCTTTCTGGAAATCAATCAGCTTTTTCAAGTGGGGTTTGGCGAATTGGTAAGCGTCCAGAATAACCTTTTCGTCCACTTCTTCGCCTTCCATCTCTATCATATTGATAATGTCATTCTCTAGGCTGACCAGCAACAGGTCAAGCTCTTTTTTTTCTCTTTCTTCGTAAATCGGATTTAAAATGAATTGGTTATCTTTTCTGGCGACTCTGAGAGCGGCAATCGGTCCTGACCAGGGGATGTTGGAGATAGCCAAAGCCAGAGAAGCAGCCAAAAAGCCGAGAATATCAGGATCGTTCTGACCGTCCCAAGAAAGGCAGGTGATTACCACTTGTACTTCCTGACGGAAGTTTTTAGGAAATCTGGGTCGGATGGTTCGGTCAATGGCTCTGGCGCTTAAAATCGCCTCGTCAGACGGCCGGCTTTCCCGTCGGATGAAACGGGAGCCCAGAATTTTACCGGCTGCATAAAACCTTTCTTCGTATTCAACGGTCAAAGGGAAAAAATCTATACCTTCCCTGGTCTGGTCTGACATGACGGCCGTAGCTAAAACCACGGTGTCCCCATACCTCACCAAACAGCTGCCGTTGGCCTGCTCGGCCAGATCGCTTATTTCAACAGTCAGGTCTTTATCAGCGATGTTTAATTTAAATTTCTCCATTATTTTTTCAGTAAATATTTATCAGGCTTTTCTCCTAAATCAATGAATTCATCAGCTATTTCTCTTAATCGGGAAGAAGTTGATTTGCCGAAAGCCAGCACTTCCGCTCTTTTGCCTTGGTTCTTTAAGTATTCCACCAGCTGGATGAAGTCGCCGTCACCCGATACCAGAACAATCACGTCCACCCCGGCTGCGCTCTTGACCGCATCAATCGTAATGCCGACGTCCCAGTCGGCTTTTTTCATGCCGCCGTAAAACTCCTGTAAATCCCTGACTCTGGTTTCCAAGCCCAGCTTAGTCAAAGCTTCAAAAAAAGGCTTTTCTTCCCCAGTTTTTGTCCGGACTACGTAAGCAAAAGCCCTGATTAGCTTTCTTTCGCCCACGGCTGTTTTCAGAATCTCGGCAAAATTCGCCTTTTTGCCGTAAAGGTTTTTGGCCGAATGGTACATGTTCTGGACGTCAATCAGAACAACCACCCGCTGTTCCCTATGTTTGATGGCCATGTTATTTTTTGAGGCCGAGGGCCTTAATAGTTTTATTATACCTTCTGGCATCTTCTTCTTTTAAATAATTTAATAATTTCCTTCTTTTATCAACCATTTTCAAAAGACCTCGCTTGGAATGGAAGTCCTTTTTATGTTTTTTCAAATGTAAAAGTAGCTGCTTTATTTCTTCGGAAAGCAGAGCAATCTGGACTTCCGGGGAACCGGTGTCCAGATCGTGCAGTTTATATTTTTTGATGATTTTTGTTTTCTCTTCGGTAGATAACATATATGTTTAATTATTAATAACAAGTGAAAATACTCATAACATCTTCAGCCCCTCCGTAAACGTTGGTTTGGGGCGCAGAATTCAATTGTTTGAACAGTTTAAGATAATCTTTTAAAAGTCGGGGCATTAAAAAATTGTTTTTGACTGTTTGGTGGGCTTTTCTGCCTAATTTTTTGGCCAAAGCCGGGTTTTTAATAAGCCTAACAATCTTTTCGGCCGCCTGCTGGGGATTTTTGGTGATAAAGCCGTTTACCCCGTCTTTTATCTGGAGCTTGATCCCTTCGGCCGGGCCGCCGACCACCGCTTTTCCTTTCCACATTGCCTCGCTGACAGTTAGGCCGAAACCCTCTCTGACGGAATTTTGCAGGATGGCGTTGGAAACAGCCTGGGCAGCGTTGACGAAAGTGTCGACCTGCAGTCCTCCCAACAAATTAATGTCGGCGAAAAGAAAGATGTCAGGATCTTTTTTCGCCTCTTTCTCAACTCTTTTGAAAACCTTCATACCCTCGGGATCGTCCTGCGCCAGGAAGAAGCCGACCATGGCCAGCTGCAAACCAGGGAATTTCTTTTTAACCAGTCGGTAGATTTTAATGACGTCCAAAGGATTTTTCCATGGGTCAAACCGGGAAACCTGGGTTATCAAAGGCTTTGAACTGTCTATCCCGAAGCTTTTCAGGATGTGCTTGGCGTTTTTCAAATCCATTGGCTGGTTTTTGGTGGCCAAGGGATCTATGGCTGGGGCAAATACTACTGCCTCTCTTTCAGTCTCTGGCTTAATGAAGGCTTTAGAGCTGACGATAACCCTGTCATACATTTCCAAATAGCCGGAAACAAAATCCCAGACTTCCTTGTTGGGCGAGGTCAAATCAATGTGGAGCCGGCAAACCGAAGGATGAAAACGGGGCAAAAACTGGATAACGCCGGCCGGCTGGGGATCGTGAACTACCCAAATGTCAGCTTGCATATCCTGCATTAAACTGGCGCTGCGGATCATGTGGTAGAGGTATCTTTTCCGGTGGCTGAAAGGGAATTCATATTTTTTCCCCTGCAAGGCATTATGCATTTCCTTGGTAATTTTGAAAAAGTCTTCCCGGCCCGGAATAGTGTACCATTTAGCTTTCAGCCCTACGCCTTTCATTAAAGGCACTAAGCTTTTCAGGATTTCAGCAACTCCGCCCCCTCGGGGCGTGGAGTTAATTAAATTAACTTTCAGCCCTTTTAGGTCTTTGGCCAGGTTTTTTATCTCGGCATGCTGACTTTTAGTTATTAATTTTTGGTAATGTTCTAGTTTTTTAACCGGAGTTTTTACTTCTGGTAGCATGTTATTCTATTTTACCCTAAAAAGAAAAAGAGGCAAATGCCTCGCTTGGTGTGCCCCCACCAGGACTCGAACCTGGAACAAACTGATTAAGAGTCAGCTACTCTACCAATTGAGTTATGGGGGCTGGCAGTTAGATTGAACATTGAATGTCGTACCACTTCAGCAAAGACGATGATTCCACTAGGCCGATCTGGGTTAGGATCGTGTTAACAATCACCCAGGCGCAAAAGATTATCAACAGTCCGATAACAACCGAAGTGATTATGCCTTTGGCTCCGATAAGAACGCCAGGTTTGGCTCCGCCGAAAAAGAACATGACCCCGCTGACTAGCAGCATAATAACGGCAATAGCCGGTATGATATTGAACATCACGAACTTGATAATATTATTCAGCATGACGAAAAGATGGCAGAGAGTGCAGGCTGGTTGACTCTCTCCCCCGCAGGGGACAAGGGCAGCCTGAGCTTGGCTGGCCGCCAAGAGCAAAAATAGCAAACCGAATAAAAATATTTTTTTCATCATTTTCATTTTACCATTTTTATGTTTCACGACAAACAATGTGCGCCCGGTAGGATTCGGACCTACAATCTCCTGGTTCGAAGCCAGGCGCTCTATCCATTGAACCACGGGCGCCCGTATTTTTAAATTATACTTAAAATTTGAAAAAAATCAAGTTTTAAGCTAAGATTAAACTGATGACAGTACCAAAAGAAGTAAAATCAGTCGTTGACAAATTGAAAAATAAAGGATTTCAAGCTTATATTGTTGGTGGCTGCGTACGCGATTTTTTAAGGGGGGTTACGCCTCAGGACTGGGACGTGACCACCAACGCCAAGCCAGTAGAAATCCAAAAAATCTTTCCCAAGAGCTTTTACGAAAACAAATTCCTGACCGTGACAGTGCGAACTGGCAGTAAAGACCCCAGGCTCAAAGAAGTTGAAATTACCACCTATCGCTCCGAAGCCAAATACACCGACAAGCGCCATCCGGACGAAATCAAATTCGCCAAGACCATCCAAGAAGATTTAGGCAGGAGGGATTTTACCGTTAACGCCATTGCCATGGACGATAAAATCATTGACCCGTTTGGCGGCCAGAAAGACCTCGAAGATAAGATTATCAGAACAGTCGGCCCGGCCGAAGACAGGTTTGCCGAGGATGCTTTGAGGATGATGAGGGCAGTGAGACTGGCCACGGTTCTCGGCTTCACCATTGAGCCCAAGACAGCAGCAGCCATTAAAAAAAACGCTCCTTGGCTGAGAGCTGTTTCCAAAGAAAGAATCAGGGACGAGTTAATGAAGATTATTATGGTTGACAAAGCCGACCAGGGTATTGAGACATTAAGACAAGCCGGTCTGCTCAAGTACATTATTCCCGAGCTTGAGGAAGGTTTTGGCGTCAGCCAGAACAAGCATCATATTTACGAGTGCTACGAGCACGCCGTACGTTCTTTAAAGTATGCGGCCGAGAAAGGCTTTAATAAATATGTCAGGCTGGCGAGCCTTTTGCATGATATTGCCAAGCCCCGTACCAAACGGGGAGAAGGAGAGAACGCCACTTTTTACGGGCATGAGGTGGTGGGAGCCAGAATGACCGCGCAGATTCTCAGCCGTTTGAGATTTGCCAAAAAAGACATTGAAAAAGTAGCCAAGTTAGTCAGATACCATTTGTTTTACTACAATGTAGATGAAGTCACTGAAAGTTCGGTCAGAAGACTGGTCAGACAGGTCGGCCCAGAAAATATGGAAGAGCTGCTGCAGGTTAGAATGGCTGACAGAATCGGCTCGGGTGTACCCAAGGCCGAGCCCTATAAATTAAGGCATTTAAAATACATTGTTGATAAAGTTTCGCAAGATCCGATTTCCGCCAGAATGCTCAAGGTGACAGGGAACGATGTTATGAAAAAGCTGAAACTTAAGCCCGGGCCAAAAATCGGCCAGATTCTTGATATTCTACTCGGTTATGTGTTGGAGGATCCTAAAAAGAACAAAAAGGAGTTTTTGGAAAAAGAGATTAAAAAACTGGATAAGCTAAACGATAAAGAACTGGCCAAGCAGGCTGGAATAGCCCAAAAAGAAAGGGAAAAAATAACAACAAAACAGGACGAAATGACCAAAAAGAAATATTGGGTGTCGTAAGATATTTTACGACAAACATCGGGGTATAGTGTAATGGCTAGCACGAGTCCTTCGGGAGGATTTAGTCTCGGTTCGAATCCGAGTACCCCGACCATGCAATCAAAAGGGCAAATGCAAATTGTTTTCGGCGTAGCAGTTGTTTTGATTATTGTGGGAGTTGTTTTAGGCTTTCAATGGCTGACTGGTTCCGGCGATGAACCATCAGAACCTTCTACAGAATCACCGGGAGGGTCGCAATCTACTGCCGGGACGGGGGTCAGTGGTGCTTTAATCCGCAGCAACCTTTTCCCGACAGGCACTCTGCCGGCCGGCACCACTCAGACGAAAATAAGCGTTTCCACCAATAAACCAGGTTACTGTCGCTACAGCGAGAAATCAGGCCAGTCTTATAATTCAATGAGAGAAAGATTTTCCTCTGAACAAGATAAGACCTTTCATAGTGATACCGTAAAGAATCTGAAAAGTGGTCAGACTTATACTTATTATGTTCGTTGCAAGGATTTGGCTGGCAATGTTAATGCCAGCGATGCTGTTATTCAATTTACCGTTGGCGGCAGTTCCGGCTACAGCGGCGGCTACACCGGCTCTTCCGGCGGCGAGGATAATACTCCGCCCCAAAGAATTAACCTTTTCCCGACAGGCACTCTGCCGGCCGGCACTATTGAAACCCAGATCAGCATCACCACCAATGAATCCGCTTACTGCCGCTATTCGGCTGAGGCTGGCCAGTCTTACAATTCCATGAAGGAAAGATTTTCTAGCAGCCAGAACAAAACCCTGCACACTGATACAGTCAAAGGTCTAACCGATAACAAAGTGTTTGAATATTATGTTCGCTGCCGCGATATAAAAGGCAACGAAAATACCACTGATGTTGTTGTACGGTTTGGGGTCGGAGGAGTTAACCTGCCCCCTTCCCTGACCGAGCCTGGCCAGGACGCTTACCCGCCTTATCGTTTCTCTCCCTGGCCGGACGATGAAGATCTGCCTTATACTACCAAAAAAGTCGTTATCAATCTGCAAACGGACGAAAAAGCTGTCTGTCGCTACGGCACGGTTTCCGGTTTGAGCTACTATTCGATGAATCGGATTTTTGCCAATACAAATTCCACTTATCACTCGACCGAAGTGACTGGGTTGAGCGAAGGCAGAGAATACAAATACTACATTAAATGTATCGACGAAAACGATAACGCCAATACCGACGATTTAATTATTTCCTTCAATGTGGAGGAGCCGGAAGACGTGACCCCGCCGGTGCGCAGCAATCCTTATCCAACCGGCGACACTTTTGCTCCTGGCACCACCCAAACAATGATCAGTATTGTAACTAATGAGCCGGCCTCCTGCCGTTACGATGCTGAGCAGGGCGAACCTTACAATTCCATGGGGAAAAGCTTCAAAAGCGATACGGCAAAAAAATACCACACAGCCACGGTTTCCGGCCTGGCCGACGGCCAAAGCTACGATTATTTTGTCCGGTGCAAAGATCTGGATGGCAATGTTAATACCGGCGATGTTATGATATACTTTAGCGTTGGAGAGTAAACTTTGAATTGCGGCAGTAAACTTATGACATTAATAAACCATTTAAGATACGTCAGAGAAATAGAATCAAAGATAAACAGAAATTTGTTTATCGTCTGCAGCTTGGTCACTGTCATAGTGATGGTGATGCTGCTGATGGAGTTCTTTAGCCGGGGCGATTTTCCGCCCACCCAGATAACCCTTTTCTATCTGGGCGTCCTGCTGATTTATTCTCTGCACAAGGAAGTAGTCAGGTGGCTGGGCCGGCGCAAGATAGAACGCCAGGGAGAATACTTTGTTTACGCCTGGATTATTCTGACTACCCTGCTTTTTCTTATCAACTTCTTCAGCAAGCAGTATTTCAGCTATTCCGAAGGAGGGGAATATCTGTACGCCTTAAGAAAAGTATCGGTGCTTACTCTGGAGGTTTTCATAATATTCATTTTTACCAGGGTTTTGAAGATATTGAAGATTTGCTTGATAAA
>CAZMQW010000007.1:0-23824 GCA_964568775.1 uncultured Candidatus Saccharibacteria bacterium | reverse complement strand
GTAAACCGGGCCAACTCGGGTGACTTGCTCGATAGGAGTTGTTAGCTGCATGTGCACTATTCTTAAAATAGCTCGAACGAATTTCGCCCCTCGCTTCGCTCGGGGCGGCGGAGAGGCTAAAAAATGAAAGGGCTCGCCGCGTTCTTTGACAATTTCAAGTTTTAGCGGGCTTCGCCCGCTAAGAAAATCTTAACAGATTTTCTCTTTGGCGGCAAATTCCAGAAACTAAAAAACTAGATAAATATCTAGTTCTTCAGTAAATTTTCCATCTTTCAGTCCACAAAGAATTTATGAGCTAAAAGATGAGTGGAAGGAGGTCTAAGAAATTTCATTATAAACCTCCTTCCTTCTTGATGTCATAAAGAGCTTTAATCCTATAAAGTTCTTGCTCAACCGGTGTTCCCCGTAGCAACTCCATGTTTTCAAACCAGTTTAGCAGTTTATCGAGTTCATGCGTGTTGTGTTGCCGGTCTAAATCATGGAGATGATTTATCGCTTTTTTCATGCCTTCTTCGTCATCTTTATGAAATGCCCTGAAGAAAGCTTCGAGCCAGTCATTCTGTAATTGAGCTAGAACTCTTTTCTGGATTTCTGCCTCCTGGCTGTTTGTCATTTCTTCCTCCTTATTGAATTTTTTAATTTCCCATCTTTCAACCCACGATGATTTCATAAGTTGAAAGATGAGGGAAGTTAAATGTTACCGACATTTATTTAACTTCCTGATGTTGCCTCTAGTCGGTCTGAGGCTTGGAAAGAAGAAGCTAACTGAGTTGCTGTTCGATAGCTCTAGCCAGTTTTGGTGTGTCTACCTCGATATTGAGGCATAAGACCATAAGCCGGGTGATGTCATCGAGTTTATCAGCTAGAACTTCCAGTCTCTCCGCTTCTTCGCTGGTCAGGTCGTGTCTCTTGATTAATCCCCATCCCTCTGAGACAGTTCTATTCAGAACATCTTGGATGGTGGATTTGCTTGACTCCCCCTCCAGCAATCTGTGAACCAGGATCCGTAGAGTTGTTACTAATTTTTTCACTTCAATCCTCCTATCTTTTTGTTTTTTAATGTAAACGGGCGGCCTATTCCAGTTGGAGGGCCACCCGTGAATAAAGTATTGAAAGTATCGATATATTATTGACCCTCTCAACACCCGCATTATACCATACCCTGTCAGATTTGTCAAGAGCAAACGAGGAAAATAAAGAGGGGTTACCACCCCGTAAATTATAGCCTTTCCTCTACAAACCGTGACTCGATCCAACGAGTTTCTTGACAGCTTAAAAAGGATGTAGCTGATTATTCTAAAAACCTAAAAGTGGAAAGCACTTTATCGAAAATTCCCTTATAATATTCGTCTGAAATAAATGTGCCGGACAAACCAATGGAGTAAATTTTATTTCCTTTTAGCAAAAAAACGCTATTAAGAAAGGTGCCACAGCAACAAGAAACATCTCCTCTTAGACCATCTTTACCATTTATTGTAACCGATGTGGCTGTATTCAAAGATAGAATTCCGCATCCTCTTTCGTCGCTATTTCGATTATTATTAAGCCATTCTGAAAGTCGTAAATTAGAAAGATTATTATAAACTCTAATATTAAATATTTGATTGTCGTTATCATTACCTTCTTCGTCGTCAATCATTATTTCTTTCAGGAGAATATAATCCTTTTCTCCAAATTGAGTAACGGAAAATCTCTCTTTGGTAAATAATTGCTGAGGATATTTTATTTCAAATCTGTATTCTTCATTACTATAAGTTTTCCAGTCAGCGGTTTCATCCTTAATTTCCTCCTCTGGTGTATTAAAGTACTGCCAAGCTAAAATTCCTCCGCCAATGAGAATAAGAAGAATAAACACGATCCAAATTTTAGAAAATGCCCGATTATTCATAGTATGAAAAATTTTCTTTTGCCTGCTGGCGTTAGCCGGCAAACAAAATCAAAAATATCAGCTGGAAAATCCCGTTCAATTTAGCCGCCGAGCCGCGAAGCGGCGAGGCGGAATGTTTGACATTTTCTCGGATGTGCGCTCGGCAGGACTCGAACCTGCAATCTTTTGATCCGCAATCAAATGTTCTATCCATTGAACTACGAGCGCAAATAAAATGTGCGGTGGGGGTGAGATTCGAACTCACGGTACCCTTGCAGGTACAACAGTTTTCAAGACTGCCGCCTTCAACCACTCAGCCACCCCACCATATTTTGATTTCTATGCGGAGGAGGTGGGACTCGAACCCACGGACGGCGTTTTAAACCGTCAGAGATTAGCAATCTCCTGCAATAGCCACTATGCGACTCCTCCGAGTGTTTATTTTTTTAAATATATTAGAAAATTCTTCAAAAATTCCCGTTATTTCTAGCAATAAATAAGTATTATAATATCTAACAGTGCAGGTACCCATATAGTTTTTTCTTTTCATTCTTTTTGTTGGTTTCGTGACGGTTGGTTTATAAAATTGTGATTTTGGTATTTTAAGAATTTCACTCCAAAAAGAAGTTATTTGATTTTTGTTGTGAGTAGTATGCAACTGTAAAGAAACTTTTAATTTGTTTTCTTTTGGTTTAAACCCTAAGCGGAAAAGATTTAAAAAAGTTACAACTAATTCGACGTCACTATTTGAAAAGGCAACGAAGTTACTAGAAGGATGTTTTGATCCTTCGCACCAGTAAAGAAGACTAGATAAAATTTTCGCGTTCTCCTCCGTAAGTTTTATTTTCTTTGTTAAACCGTTACTTTTTATTTTTGCTTGTTTTTGTAATTTTTGAGCGTGTAGATGGTAAGGATTTAAAGAGGGGATATCGTTACACCACCTTAAAATTGTAGTATTTCCTACATTAAGGTATTTAGCAATTTTTGTGGTTGAAACTCCCTTTAGCCTTAATTCTCTAGCCCTTTTTACTGTATTAGCTTGGTAGAATTTCATTACTTAATTATAGCATTTTGAAGAACAGTTTACAAACTGCTGGCTTACCATTCGCCGCACTCCTCCTTCTTCCTTAAAATACCATTTTTTTACCTTTTGGTCAATTTGGGAATAAGGTATAATAAAAAAAGGATAAAAGTCCGGGTTAGTTTAGATTATCCACATATCTTGCTTTCTTTAAAAATGTTACAATAGAAATAGTATGTTTTGGGATTTTTTAAAAATGGCCCCAAAAAGTTTTTTAGGGGTGGATGTCGGCACTTTTTCCATTAAAGTTGTTGAGTTGTCCAAAGTCGGCAAGCGGATAAAACTGGAAAATTACGGCGAAATACGGGCCGAAGCGCTTTATGAGAAGCCTTTCCGGACGTTTGAAAAGAGCACCCTGACCGTTTCCCACCACGATGTGGTCAGAGCCATTACCGCTATTTTGAAAGAGGCTAAATTCAAGAGCAATCAGGCTTACTTTTCCATTCCTGATTTCTCCAGTTTTTTCACCACTTTCACCTTGCCGGCCATGACCGAGGAGGAGATACCTCAGGCGGTCAATTACGAAGCTCATCAGCATATTCCTTTGCCCTTGAAAGAAGTGACTCTGGACTGGCAGATAATCGAGAAAAACAGCGGTCTGCCGGGCAAGGAAAACTATTTCAAAATCCTGCTGGTGGCCGTACCCAATGAAATCATCCAGCAATACCAGGAAATCGCCGCCAATGCCAAGCTGGAACTTTTATCTCTGGAAGCAGAAGTTTTCGGGCTGGCCAGAGCCCTGATCGGAGAGACGGAGCAGGCTGAGGTCGTCTGCCTGGTTGATATGGGCGCCCGCAGCACCACGGTTAGCATTATTGACAAGGGGACGTTGAACGTTTCTCACAGTTTTGACACTTCAGGCAATGATTTGACCAGTATTATCTCCAAGAGCTTGAGTTTGGATTACCAGGAGGCGGAGGAAATGAAAAAGAAACATGGTTTGATTGCTTCGGAAACCAAGGTCCAAGAAGCTATGCTGCCTTTGATTGATTTGATCCTGAATGAGATTGAAAAAATCACAACCAATTTTTCCCAGTCAGAAGGCAAGGAAGTAAAAAAGATTATTTTGGCGGGCGGCACCGCTTTAATGCCCGGGCTCAGCGATTATTTCGCCAAAGAGCTGTCCAAACCCGTTGTTGTCGGTGATTCTTTTAAGAATATTTACTGTCCCCCGATTTTAGAGGAAACATTAAAGAAAATGGGCCCGAGCTACGCCATTGCCTTGGGCACTGCCTTAAGAGGCATAGAATAATCCATGATTGATATAATTCCCAAAAAAGTCAAAAAGGCGCCAGAATGGTACAGTTTCGGTTTTTATATCGCCCTGGCCTTATTGATAGCGGTTGTCTTAGCTTACGCCCTTTCGTTTTATTTTGAAGGCAGAGCTTTAAACAATTTCCAGGATTTGGAAGACAGGATCGCCCAGGTCGGCACCAAACAAGAGAAAGCCGTGGAGACGGAAGTTTTAGCTGCTAAAAAAAGGATCAACGATTTTTCCAAGCTGCTGCAAAGCCACAAAAAATCCTCCAACTTCTTCACATTGTTGGAGGAAAACTGCCATCCCGAAATCTGGCTGACCGGCGTTGAACTGTATCCCGAAGAGGCCGAAGCAATAGTGACCGGCCAGACTTCTGATTTCCAGAATTTGGGTCAGCAATTGGCTATCTTTCGGGAGCAGGATTTAATTGAAAGTCTTGAATTAACCGATCTTTTAATCGGGGAAGAGGGCGAGGCAAAGTTCAGCCTCTATTTCCATCTTGACCCCGTTATTTTCCATGAATAGATTATTTGTCATTATCGGCTGTCTGGCTTTAGCCCTGGTTCTGGGGCTGACTTTGACCTGGCCCAAATATCAGAACCTGCGGGTTTGCCGGTCAAACATAGAAGTTAAAGAAGCAGAATTACAATCGAAAGAGGAATATTTCAATCAGGTTAAGGAAATTTCCCAGGAGTTTGAGGATTATGCTGACGCTTTGGCTAAAATAGCCAGCGCTCTGCCCGACAATCCTTCTCTGCCTTCCTTGTTTGATTTTTTACAAACGAGCGCCTCCCAGACCGGCCTGGTGCTGGAAAAAATAGAACTGGTCGGTTTGGCTGAAGGAAAAATTCAGGTTGACTGTAGGTTAGCTGGCCAATACCCGGATTTCAAAAACTTTTTAATAGCTCTGGAAAATTCGGCTCGGATGGTTGAGGTGGAGGAAGTCAATTTTGAATCGCCGAAAAAGTCAAAAGAACCGTTTGAGTTTAAAACTCTTATTAAAGCCCAATCCTATTAATCATGGCCATTACTTTTTTCCAAACTAAAAAACGGCAAAAAAAACTCAGCCTGATTTTGGCTGCGGCCGTAATTGTCTTTCTGATAATTATGTGGCAGGGTTTTTTAAAAGGGGGAGCGCCGACAACTTCCCTGATTGCGCCCTTAACAGTGAAAAAAATTAACATTGACTGGCAGATTTTGCAAAGTCCTCAAATAGCCGATCTGCAGGCGTTCGAGGAAACCCCGCCTTTTGAGGATGAAGTCGGCAGAGATAATCCTTTTATACCTTACTAATATGACTTTGATCGAATATTTAAACCAAAAAAAGACAATTGATAAAAAGCAAGCAGCTTCCCTGGAATACGATATTAAGGTTTCGGGCAAAAGAGCGGAAGAAATCATCGTAGAAAAAAACCTGATCCCCGAGGATGAATTGTTCGCCCTAAAGGCGGAAAACTTGAAAATACCCTTGAAAAAAGTTATGACCGAGGAGGTGCCTTTGGAGATTTTGGAATTAATCCCCCAGGAATCAGCCAAATACTACAGTATGATTCCTTTGTCTCAGAAAGCCAAGATGCTGGAAGTGGGCATGGTTTATCCCGAGGACCTGAAGGCTCAGGAAGCTTTGAAGTTTCTTTCCCGCCAAGGCAAATTCAACTACAAAATTGTTTTAATCAGTTTGACGACTTTTAATAATCTTTTGAAACAGTACCGTACCCTGAAGAAAGAAGTGAAAGTCGCTTTGGAGGAGCTGGAAACAGAGCTGAAATCAGAAGAAGTGGTCAAGCCGACCCAGAAAGCGGAATTTGAGAAAATGGCCGAAGAAGCACCAATCACCAAAGTGGTGGCGGTAATATTGCGGCAGGCGGTTGAAAGCAAGGCCTCGGACATCCATATTGAGCCGGGGCGCAAGGAGCTGAAGGTCCGCTTCCGTTTGGACGGCGTTCTCCACGTCAACCTTTTACTGCCTTTGCAGGTCCATCCGGCCGTCATCGCCCGGATTAAAATTCTCTCCAATTTGAAAATAGATGAAACCCGTATCCCCCAGGACGGCAGATTTTCAACCAAAGTCGGGGGCAAGAGTATTGATTTCCGTGTTTCCACCTTCCCGACCACTCTGGGGGAAAAGGTGGTGATGAGAGTGCTTGATCCGACCGAAGGAATAAAGAAATTTGAAACCCTGGGCCTGGAGAAAAGAAACTTCAACGTGGTTAAGGAAGCTGCCCAGCGGCCCTATGGCTTGATTCTGGCTACCGGGCCGACCGGTTCGGGCAAAACCACCACCTTGTACGCCATTTTAAATCTTTTGAACCAGGAAGGAGTAAATATCATTACCTTGGAAGATCCGGTGGAATATTTTGTCGAAGGCATCAACCAATCCCAGATCAAGCCGGATATCGGCTATACTTTTGCCAAGGGGCTAAGGCACATCTTGAGGCAGGATCCCGACATTATTATGGTCGGCGAAATCCGGGACGAAGAAACAGCCGCTTTGGCCACTCACGCTGCCTTGACCGGCCATATTGTTTTATCAACTTTGCACACCACCAATTCCTTGGGGGTCATTCCCCGCTTGATTGATTTGGGCGTGGCACCGTTTTTGATTCCTTCAGCCATGAGCATTGCTTTGGCCCAAAGATTGGTCAGGGTTCTCTGCCCCGATTGCAAAGAAGAGGTGACGCCCGAAGCCAAAGTCCAGGAAATGATTTTACGGGAAATAGAGAGCCTGCCTCCGGCCGTCAAGAAAGACGTTAAAGTGCCCAAGCCTTTGAAAGTTTATAAAGCCAAGGGCTGCAAAAAATGCAAGAACTCAGGTTACGTCGGCCGGATCGCCCTTTATGAGATTCTGGAAATGACTTCCGAGCTATCCGAATTAATCTTAAAAGAGCCGACCGAATCCAGAATTTTACAGGAGGCCCGGCGTCAAGGCATGACCACCATGAAGCAGGACGGCATCCTCAAGGCGTTGGCCGGCATTACTTCGGTTGAGGAGGTACTGAGGGCGGCCGAAGAAAAATAATTGAACCTATAATTATGGCTGACAATTATACTGCCCAATTAAAAGAATTATTGTCTTTAACGATAAAAGAGCAGGCTTCTGACCTGCATTTATCTTGCGGCCACGTACCGGTTCTAAGGATTGCGGGCAAACTGGTGCCTTTGTTGAAAAAAGAGCAGTTGTCAGAACAGGACACCCGGGGCTTAGCCCGCGTTTTAATGGATGAAAATCAATACGATCGTTTTTCCAAAGAAAAAGAAATTGATTTTTCCTACGATTTCGAAGAAAAAACCAGGTTCCGGGTGAATGTTTTTTTCCAACGAGGCAGCATCTCGTGCGCTTTAAGGCTGATTACAGGGAAGATCCAAACGATTGAGGAATTGAATCTGCCTCCGATCCTGCACGAATTTACCAAGGCCAAGCAGGGATTTGTTTTGATCACCGGCCCCTCCAGTCAAGGCAAATCTACCACTTTGGCCGCTTTGATCGACGAAATCAACCATCAGAGGTCAGATCACATTATCACTATTGAAGATCCGATTGAATATGTTTTTCAGGACGACCGGGCCATCATTGACCAGAGGGAAGTTTATCAGGACACTTTAAGTTTTGCCAAAGCCTTAAGGTCAACCTTCCGCCAGAACCCGGACGTGATTATGGTAGGGGAGATGAGAGATCCCGAAACCGTTGCCACGGCCATTACCGCGGCCGAAACCGGCCATTTGGTTTTCGCCACGCTCCACACCAATTCCGCTTCCCAGACTATTCACCGCATTGTTGACGTTTTCCCGTCCGGCCAACAGGCTCAAATCAGGGCCCAATTGTCGGGCAGTCTTTTGGGCATACTTTCCCAGCGGCTGATTCCCCGGATTGCCGGCGGCCTGATACCGGCCTGCGAGATTATGATTAATACTCCGGCTACGTCCAATCTTATTAGGGAGAATAAAATCCACGAACTGCCCCTGGTGATAGAGACATCGATCGAGGCGGGTATGGTTTCTTTAAACCGCTCCTTGTCCATTTTGGTGAAAAGAAAAGAAATTTCCTTGAGCAGCGCCCTAAATTATTCTTTGGACCCCGGAGAACTGAAAGCGCTAACCAGAAAATAATATGAAGTTCACTTACCAGGCTAGGTCCAAGAAAGGCGAAATTCAGAGCGGAACGATTAATGCTTCTTCCCGCGAAGCAGCCATATCTCTTTTGCAAAAGAACCAGCTGTTCGTCACTCTTTTGAAAAAAGCCGGGCAGGAGGTTCCTTTTTACGCCAAAAAGATAAAATTATTTGAAGGAGTTTCCAAAAAAGAAATCGTCAATTTTTCCCGCCAGCTCTCTTTAATGTTCAAATCAAAAATTCCTCTGGTCCAGGCGCTCAATTCCATTGCCGAGCAGACCAAAAAAGTCGGTTTCAGGGAAAAGATATTGGCGGTAGCCCAGGAGGTTGAGGGCGGCACGCCCTTTTCCCAGGCTTTAACCGCTTATCCCAAGCTTTTTTCCACTTTTTACGTCAGTATGGTCAAATCCGGCGAAGCTTCCGGCACCTTGTCGGAAAGCCTGACTTATTTGGCCGACCATTTGGAGAGGGAGTACCACCTTTTTTCCAAAATCCAGGGAGCCATGATTTATCCCTTTTTGATCGTGGCAGTGGTGATCGGCGTTCTGCTGATGATGATGTTTTTTGTCATTCCCAGTATGACCAAGGTTTTATTGGAAACCGGCCAGGAACTGCCCCTTATCACCAAAGCGGTTATTGCTTTGTCCGCCTTTTTAAGGAGCTGGGGTTGGCTGTTGTTTCTGGTTCTTCTGGCAGGCTGTGTTCTGCTTTTCCGCTATTTTAAGACAGCCGAGGGCAAGAAGATTAAAGACAAATATCTTTTGAAAATTCCCATGGTCAGTTCTTTTTTAAAAATGATCTATCTTTCCCGTTTCGCCGAAAACCTTTCCACCTTGATCGGCGGCGGCCTGCCGATCGTCAAAGCCTTGGAGATTACCGGCGAAATAGTGGGGAACGACGTTTATAAAACAATTATCTTTGAGGTTAGGGACGAGGTGAAAAAAGGGGAAAGAATCAGCAGTGTTCTGGCCGACTATCCCAACGAATTCCCTCCCATCCTGACCCAGATGGTTACGGTCGGAGAAAAGACCGGGACTTTGGACGAAAGTTTGATGAACGTGGTTGATTTCTACCGGAAAGAAGTTGAGCGTTCCATTGACAACCTTTTGAGCGTGCTGGAACCGCTCATGGTTATTTTCCTGGGCGGCATTGTGGCCGGTTTAATGGGTTCCATCTTGCTGCCTCTTTATAAGATGACCGGGATGTAGCTCGCCTCTCGTTTTTTAAAATTTGACATTGGTGTGTTATAATAAAAGAACCTATAACAGATAAAGTTATTTGGGTTCAAAGGTCGAAAATCCAATAACTTAATAATTAATCATTATTGATTATTAAACATGCTAAAACTATTTACCAAAAAACACCGCGGGTTTACCCTAATCGAGCTATTAGTGGTTATTGCCATTATCGGCATTCTTTCTTCCATTGTTTTGGTTTCCATGGGCGGGGCTAGGAAATCGGCCCGCGATACCACCAGAAAAGCCGATATGCGCCAGATAATTACGGCTCAGGAAATGTATTACGGGGCCAACGATGCCTATTATACCGCCACCAGTTATCCTACGGCTATTGGCACTTACATGCCCAAAACGCCGACTGACCCGGGTACTGGCACTTATGTCTGGGTGAACAACAGCAGCGATTCTTCCAAATTCTGCGCCTATGCCACCTTAGAAGTGCCGTCTTCGCCGACTACCTATTATGCTGCTTCTAACGCTGGCAACTTTGAATGTTCTGATGCCGTCCCAACCCTGGCCGATTGTTGCTTCTGATTAGTTTTGAAATCTTTTATAAAAATTACCCCGTTAAATACGGGGTATTTTTTATTCGGGATTTAAGCTGAAATATGGTAAAATATTTTAATGAGCCTGTTTTTTATTGTTGTAGTTTTTCTTTTCGGGCTGATTATAGGAAGTTTTTTAAATTGCCTTATTTACCGCTTGGAAAACAAACGCGGTTTTTTAAAAGGACGGTCCTTTTGTCCCTTTTGCCAGCACCGGTTGGGCTGGGGCGATTTAATACCTATTTTGAGTTTTTTCCTCTTGCGTGGCCGTTGTCGTTATTGTCAGCAAAAAATATCCTGGCAATATCCCTTGGTTGAGTTGTTTTGCGGCCTTTTGTTTGCTTTATGTTTTTTATTGGATCTGCCCTACTTTTTATTTTTCATCATTTCCTGCCTGATAGTCGTATTCGTTTACGATCTCAAGCACTATCTTATCCCCGACAAAATAATTTATCCGGCCATTATCCTGACAGCTGTTTTCAATTATGCCAACTGGCCGAGCGCTGCTTTGACCGCCAGTTTTTTTCTTATTATTATTTTGGTTTCCCGCGGCAAATGGATGGGAGTAGGCGACGTAAAACTTGGTTTTCTGATGGGCCTGCTTTTGGGCTGGCCAGCGGTCTCGGTAGCTTTGTTTCTGGCCTTTATGAGCGGTGCTATAATAGGCATAGGATTGATTGCCAAACACAAAAAAACCTTGAAATCAGAGGTGCCTTTCGGCCCGTTTTTAGTCTTTGGCGCTCTGGTGGCTCTGTTCTGGGGCGAGATAATCATTAATTGGTATTTGGGTCTTTTATGAACAAAGGTTTTACCTTAATTGAACTTTTGGTTGTTATTTCTATTATTGTCATTCTTACCGCCTTGACCCTGCCCAATTATCGGACCGGCGAACGGCAATTGGTTTTGCAGCAGTCAGCCTTTAAACTAGCCCAGGACCTGAGAAGGGCCCAGGAGATGACGGTTTCTTCCCGGGAGTTTGAGGGAGCGGTGCCGAGCGGCTACGGTTTGTTTCTGGACGAGAATGTAACGGGCCAGTATATTTTATTCGCTGACCTTAACGGCGACCAGCGCTATTCGGCCGGGACTGACGGGCTGGTTGAGACCATCCAATTGGAAGACGGTATTGGAATCGTCAGCCTTGAGCCGCCCTTTACCGGCGACACTTTGACCATTACCTTTTTGCCGCCCGACCCCCAAGTTGTCATTACTGGCGGGATTCAGGCTATCATTACCTTGGCGTCAAATTATGATTTATCAATAACCCGGTCAGTCATAGTCAACCGGGTTGGTTTAATCAGCGCTCAATAACAGCAAAAATTATGGCAAATAAAGCTTTTACCTTGATTGAAGCAACTGTCGCCATTTTTCTGCTGACTGTGGGGACAGTCGGCGCTTTTTCCTTGGCTCAAAAAACCATTGCTTTTACATCGGTCTCCTCTTCCCAGCTGGTGGCCGCCTATTTGGCCCAGGAGGGAATTGAAATTATCAGGAACATCAGGGATACCAATTATCTGGAGGGTATACCTTGGGATGACGGTTTAGCGGCAGCTAGTGGCTATCGTTTGGATTATCAGAGTACCAGTTTTCCTGATTTGAGTTGCAGCGATTATTTAAAGCAGGAAGGAAGTTTCTATGTTTGTTCGTCCGACAGCAGCGCCAAATTCCAAAGAAAAATTACCATTACCAAGCCAATTGCTGGCCGCATGGTGGTATCGGTTGAAGTGAGCTGGCAGGAAAGAGGTAGAGCGCACCAGGTCGTCAGCCAGACAGAATTATATGATTGGCGTTAAATTTATGAACAATCGAGGTTTTACCATTATTGAGATGATCGTATCGGTGGCTATTTTTTCTTTGCTGGTCAGCGCTGGTTCAGGTATTTTTCTTTCCTCAATCAAAACCCACCGGCACGGCCTGGCAACCCAGGAAATCCTGGATCAGACTTCTTATTTGATGGAATACATGTCACGGGCTTTGAGAATGGCTAAAAAGGATACGGCCGGATCGTGCACTGGCACGGCCAAATTGAATTATGCTTTTGAGAATCAGTGTATCAAATTCATGAATTATCGGAACGAATGCCAGCAGTTCTGTTGGGATGGCGCCAGAATAAAGGATCAGGACGGCAATTATCTGACCTCGGCCAGCCTGAATGTTTCTTCGTTCAACGTTGATCTTTCCGGTCAGTACCAGCCGCCGACCGATAGTCAGCAGCCACGTTTAACTGTTTTTCTTTCGGTTGAGGGCCAGGAAGATTCAATAATCAATATTCAAACAACCATTTCACAAAGAAACCCCGATGTTCAAAAATAAGCAACAAGGCACCACGCTCTATCTTAGTTTAATGATTATGACCATTCTTTTGGCTGTTGCTTTCGGTTTGAGCAGTATTTTTCTGGGCCAGGCCAAGATGATCAGAAGCATGGGCCAGTCGGTCATTGCTTTTTACGCGGCTGACGCTGGGATTGAGGAGGTGTTGACGCGGCGCAGCAGTCCCAGCTCAACGTGCACCAAACTCAGCCCCTGTTTTTTAGACAACGGCGCTGCCTATTATATTATTATCCAGACGCCGGGCGTTGATTGCGCTGCCGCCAATTATTGCATTACTGCTGTCGGTGTTTTTAAAGAGGCTAGAAGAGCTATTGGAATAGAATACTAATATGACAAAAAACGAAGCGAAAAAGAGAATCGAGAAGCTGAAGAAGGCTATTAACCATCACCGCTACCTTTACCATGTTTTGGACCGTCAGGAGATTTCCGACGCTGCTTTAGATTCTCTCAAGCACGAGCTATATCAGCTGGAAAAGGAGTACCCTGATTTATTGACGCCCGATTCGCCGACCCAGCGGGTGGGCGGGCGACCTTTGGCCAAATTCAAGAAAGTGGAGCATACCCTGCCCATGCTCAGTATTGAGGATGTCTTCTCCGAACAGGAGTTGGCCGACTGGGAAAAATATCTCAAAAGGCTGGCGCCGGGCAAAACTATTGATTATTTCTGCGAACCGAAGATTGACGGGTTTGCCGTAACTTTAATTTATAGAAACGGTATTTTACAGACCGGAGCTACCCGAGGATCAGGCCTGGTAGGGGAGGATGTTACCCAGAACCTGAAAACAATTGAGAGTATTCCTTTAAGCTTGAGGTCTGAGCTCTGGCGCAAGACGAATTTGGTGGAAGTCAGGGGAGAGGTCTATATGGAGAAAAAAGATTTTGAGAAATTCAAATCCACTTATGCCAACCCCAGAAATTTGGCCGCCGGCTCCATTCGCCAACTCAATCCGAAAGTAGCCGGTTCCCGGCCCCTCAAGTTTTTAGCTTATGATTTAGTCACTTCTCTGGATCAGCGCAAACATTCCCAAGAGCATCAGATTTTAAAGGACTTGGGTTTTAAGGCCGAGCCCGGCCAGGAGTGCCAAAACTTGTCTCAGGTAATTGATTTTTGGCGCAGTTTGGCCAAAAAAAGAGAAAAACTGCCCTTTCAAATTGACGGGGTCGTGGTGGTGGTTAATGATAACGCTCTTTTCCAAAAACTAGGGGTGGCGGGCAAAAGCCCCCGGGGAATCAGAGCTTTTAAATTCTCAGCCAAGCAAGCCACCACCAAAATTAAAGATATCAAGGTTCAGGTCGGTCGCACCGGCGCCATCACCCCAGTGGCTGTTTTGGAACCGGTTAAAGTGGCTGGGGTGACTATTTCCCGGGCCACCCTGCACAACGAGGGCGAGATCAAAAGACTGGGCGTTAAAATAGGGGATACGGTTATTATTGAGAGGGCCGGCGATGTGATTCCGGCCGTGGTTAAGGTTTTGACGGAATTGAGAACCAGAAAAGCCAAAGATTTCAGATTCCCAAAAAAATGCCCGATTTGCGGCCAGGAGCTAAAAAAGCCCAAAGGCGAGGCAATTTGGCGCTGTAAAAATCCGCGCTGCCAAGCAAGGCAAAGGGAATTTTTGCACCATTTCGTTTCCAAAAAAGCTTTTGATATTGAAGGCATAGGCCCCAAAGTCATTGACCAGTTGATAGACAAACATTTAGTTTCCCAGGCTTCCGACCTTTTTGAACTGACCGAGGGAGATTTGACTCCCTTGGAAAGGCTGGCTGAAAAATCAGCCAGCAACTTAGTGGCAGCTATTCAAAACAGCAAAAAAATACCCTTGGGTCGTTTTATCTACGCTTTGGGCATTAGACACGTGGGAGAGGAAACAGCTGTTGCTTTGTCTCAGTATTTCGGCAGCATTGATAAGCTGGGAAACGCTTCTAGAGAAACTTTGGAGAATTTATCCGATATAGGCAATAAAGTTTCAGCCAGTATTGGAGTTTGGTTCAAATCAGCCAAAAACCAGCAGCTGATTAAGGATTTATTAGCTAGGGGAGTTAAGGTTCTGCCGTCCGAGAAGTTCGGCGATAAATTGAAGGGGGTAACTTTTGTTATTACCGGCACTTTAGACTCTATGACCCGGACCGAAGCTCAAAAGAAGATAAGGTTGATAGGCGGCCATCCTTCTACGTCGGTTTCCCAACAGACCGATTATTTGGTGGTCGGCGAAAACCCCAGCTCCAAGCTTGAGAAAGCTAAGAAATTAGGGGTGAAAATAATAAAAGAAAAGGAGTTTCTCCAGATGATCAAATGAAGTCTATTACAGCCCATTTTAGGCGGCTTGATTGGATATTAATTGCCAGTACGGTGCTTTTAATTTGTTTCAGCTTGCTGTCTTTGTACAGCTCTTCAATTGAAAGAGGTGACTTTTTAAACTTCCAGAAGCAGGCTGTTTTTGCCGGAATCGCCCTCATTCTATTATTTGCCTTTTCCTTTCTGGATTGGCGGATTTTAAGGAATGATCCTCATGCAGTTCTGGTTCTTTATATTTTGTGCTGCTTGAGCTTAGTAGGACTTTTCTTTTTTGCATCGGAGATCAGAGGAGTCAGAAGTTGGTATAGAATAGGTCCTTTCTCTCTCGATCCGATTGAGTTTACCAAGATAGTATTGATTATTTTACTGGCTAAGTATTTCTCAATACGTCACGTTGAGCTATATCGGATAAGGCATATTCTTTTTTCAGGTTTGTACGTTTTATTGCCGGCTGTTTTGATTTTTCTCCAGCCCGAATTAGGTTCGGTTTTAATTATATTAACTTTATGGCTGGCTGTTCTGATTATATCTGGAATTAAGCTCAGAACCTTTTTCGTATTAATTCTTTGTCTGCTTTTAATTTTGGGTCTAAGTTGGTCGTTTATTCTTAAAGATTATCAGAAAGAAAGAATTATAAGTTTTGCTTTGCCTCAGTTTGAGCCCTTGGGAGCCGGTTGGAGCGAGATCCAATCCAAGATTGCGATTGGTTCAGGCGGCTGGCTGGGTCAGGGATTGGGTCAGGGCTCCCAGACGCAGTACGGATTCTTATCAGAACCCCAGACCGACTTTATATTTGCTGCCATCGCTGAAGAATTCGGCTTAGTGGGTGTATCGGTTCTTTTGCTCTTGTTCTTGATTCTTTTCTGGCGCATTATTAAAATCGCCCTCATTTCTGAGACGAATTTCCCTCGGATTTTTGTTTCTGGTTTAGCCATTCTTTTATTTTGTCAGCTCTTTATTAATATTGGGATGAACCTTGGGATTCTGCCGATTATTGGTATTCCTTTACCTTTGGTAAGTTACGGGGGGAGCGGATTAATTTTGACCTGTATCGGATTGGGGATAGTCCAGAGCATCAAACTCAATCGATAAAAACAAATAAAAACGACCCTTTTCTTGGCGGGTCGTTTTGTTTTTATATTCAAAAATTACCCGAAAATAAGCCTTCTTCTGCCTTCCAATCTCCTTAAAAATAGTTCTATTTCCTCTGGTTTATAGGTCCGGTAGTTATTAATAGGATTGCGGTAGGCTTTGAGCTTGCCTGATTTATCCCAGTTGCGCAGGGTAAGAGTCGTAACACTTAATATTTTAGCTACTTCTTTGATTGTAAGGTATTTTTTAGGTATTTGGTGGAACATTGCAGGTAATTTTCTTTCTAAATTATATATATTTATTAAGGTTTATGATGGTATCTAGTAATGTTTTATAATGTTGCCCTGTTGTCATTTTATCATGGGAGAAAAGGCAGTCAAGCAAACGTAAAAAAGCCCATTATAACAAAGAAATTTGAGTAAAAATCGCATTTTTATTTTAACTTAACTTTATACTAAGTTATCCACAGCATTTTGTCTTGACAGGCTACCTCGTCTAACCGATAATATTATAATCTATCCGATTTGATATCGGATGAGAAAACAAGCCAAATTCATTTAAATAAAATAAGAAGACCCCAGAGAACCAAACCTTTAGCTGCGAAACTTAAAAGCTGGTTTTTCTTTGGGTCTTCAACTGTATTTTACCCAAATACGAGAACCTGTCAATACTATGAAAGAGGATAATCAAAACAACGATAAAACGGATATTGAGCCAGGTTATGTCAGTTTAAACGAAATTGCCGAATCAACTCCTTACTCCCAGGAGTATCTTAGCTTGTTGGCCAGACAGGGTAAGCTTCGCGCTAAAAAATTCGGCCGAAATTGGTATACCACCGCCGACGCTATCAACGAATATTTAAACAACCAAGGAATTAAAATCGTTTTACCCAAACATTTATTCGGTTCTTCCTATAAGGGCAAATTCAAGAAGGTATTGAATTTTCTGCCAGTCGGCCCAGAAACGATTGAAGCAATATTGGCTCAGAGTAATTCAGGAGAAACGCCGGAGGGAACGCCGGAAGAGGTAGCAAAGGAAACACCTTCAGGACCGGATCAGGAAACAGCCGATAAAAAAGAAGATATTTCCCAAAAAGAAGATATCCAAGAAGAGGTTCTTCCCGCCGAGAAGAAAATTCCTATCAAAAAAGAATTAGGACCGGAAATTAACACTATGGCCAAGGATGTTCAAAAAATAGAAAAGGCCATGGGAAAAGATGTTTCTACCAGAGAAGTTAAACAAAAAGGGGTCGGTTTATCTTTAAAGAAGCTGTTTGCCAAGAAAGAAAAAACTAAACCTCTAGAAGAAAGAATCCCTCAAAAAGAAGAGATGCCAGCACCTGAGCCGGTTAAAGAAGAAGAAAAAGTTAAGGAAAAATTCGTTCCCAAACAAGAGCCAGTTCTGCCTAAACCAGAACCTATTATCAGCCAGAAAACATTGCCAGAAAAACCAGCCGAGGAAAAGCCGATAATCCAGAAAAAAGAGCCGGTTATGCCTGAAGAAAAAGCAGGGCCGCAAAAACCGGTTGAAGAAAAAATCATGGAAAGATTGCTGCAAGCGATTGAAGCCAAGGTTTCCACGCGTAGCCTTACAGCCAAGATGGCTGAGTTCGACCGCAAAGCCAATGCCATATTTCATTCGCCCCCCAAAGCAATTCTGGTTTCAATAGCCGCCATTGTAATCATCCTGCTTTTGGTCGGCGGTGTGACTTTCGGTAATTTGGATAAAACCCTGACCGCTGTTCAGGATTTTTTTAAAGATGCCACCACCTTAAAAGGCCATTATCCCGGAACCCACGCTGACGAAGTTTTGCTATTGGACGAAAACGGCAACATTTCCATTTACGGCCACGTTGAGACCAAGGGCCAGCTAAGATCGTGGGTGGAGCAGGGCGTAGCTCCCATTGTGGTGGAATCCACCACCACGGTAGAGAATTTAAGTGCCGACTATCTTGACAATATCTCCAGCCAGGGATTTACCTTGGCTTTTGTGACGAAAAACGGCAACGTTACCTACGAAGACGTTTATCTGGAAGGCAATGTGGAAGTAGGCGAGACATTATTGGTTAAAGGGGCGACCAAGCTTTTGGACAGTTTGTTTGTTTACGGCACATTGGGAGCTTTGGGCGGCATTATGACGGGCGGAGCTGATTTGGATTTGGGCTCGGGGACAATAAAAACCACCAATCGCAATGTCGTCCAAAACTTAAATGCCGACATGGTTGATTCTATGAATGCCAGCGATTTTGACCTTCATTTTGTTACTTCCAACGGCAGCAATACGTACAACAATATTTCTGTCGGCGGGCTGAATGTCAGCGGATTCTTCGGCCAGTATGGTTGGTTCAGAATGGGGGGCGAGGCGAATGTGGGATTGATCGAAACTAAAAATTGGGGCATAGATGCAACTGGCAATATTTCAACTGAGGGAAGTGCCTCTATCGCGAGATCATTAAGCGTAGACGGTCGAGCCAATTTTACTGGCGAGCCGGGCAGCGATATAGCAAACAGCACTCTTTATATCAATCCCACCAGCGGTACGGGCAATGCTATTCTTTTGGGAGTAGCGGTGGACGGCAGCCAAAAATTCATTGTGGATGCAGAAGGAGACGTCAGCGTGGCCGGCGATCTGACTGTTTCTGGCAACAACACTTTTACAGGCACAGTCACCTTGCATGACGATTTAACTTTACTTTCACCAGCCAACATTACTTTGAACGCCGGCAATCTGACAGTTAATAAATTATCGGCGCCGGACAATGTTTCAGCTCAGGCAACAACCAGCAGCGGCACTCTCACTGCCGATACTTATTATTACGTTGTTACCGCTGTTAACGATAACGGTGAAACAAGCAGCTCTACCGAAGTTTCGGTCGCGGTTGACGGAGCCACCACCACCTCAGTTTTGATTTCCTGGGATGCGGTTACCGGGGCCTCGGGCTATCGGGTTTACGGCGCCAGCCAGGGAGCCCAGGATCAATATTGGGAAACAACAGCTATCTCTTACATTGATACAGGAACTGCCGGCACTGCGGCTTCTGTGCCCGACAGCAATACGACCGGAGGCAGCGGAACTTTCCATAGCGGTTTAAGTATCTTGGGCACCACGATTTCCCGCAGCATAGTGCCCGAGACTCCTTATTTTTACAATCTGGGCTCTCCTGCTTCTCCTTGGGATGAAATTTATGTTTCAACCCTGAACGCCAGCACGACCAACATCAACGCCACCACTACCAATATCGGGGGGAATATCGTGATGAGCAGCGGCCATTGGATAGGGTTTAATGATATTGAAGGCCGGTTGGTTTTTGACGACCAGACACAAGACTCTTTAACAGTTAGGAACGCTTTTTTCGGCATTGCCACTTCTTCTCCCCGTTATTCCCTGGATGTCTGGGGCCAGGCTGGCTTTGGTACAACCACCGACACCAACACGCCTCTTTTACTAGTTGATTCTTATATTGGCCGAGTGGGCATTGCTACTTCCTCTCCTTCGGCTGAATTGGCGGTAACCGGCAGTGTGATGATTGACGGCGATCTTTCTTTTATCGGGGACCAGACCATTGAGGGTTCTGGTACTTTGACTATTAACCCCACCAATACCTTGTATTTCTATTCTTCTTCAAACTGCATTGATAGTTCGGGCAATATGGTTTTGGCGGGCACAGCTTCTTCCACTAAAATAGTAGCTCCCGAGCTGGAATATTTTGGCGATATTACCATTGATGCTAATAATGATGGCAATACCACTATTACCGTCACTAACCAGGGAGCAGGAATAGCGAATCTCCAAATAGAAGGAGACATCCAAGTGGACGGGGGCAAAATTACTCTGGCCACCGGAGAGACCATTGACGCTGAAACCTCGGACCATATCATTATTGCCTCTGGCGGCACCCAGGTTCTTGATATTATCTCTGGCGGGGTCAGCATTACCGGCAATGTTACAAGCTCCGATAGGCTCTATGTAACTTCGGGCGGAGCCGATATCACCGGCGACGTTGATATCACTGGCCTCTTCACGGTTGCTAGCGGATTTATATCTCAAGCTTCTTCTACCATTACCGGCAACTTCCGCGTAGAAGGAGATGCCACCACTACAGGCAACTTTGCGGCAGGGGGGACGCTCTATGTTGACCAGAGTTCAGGTTATGTCGGCATTGGCACGACCAACCCTTCAGACAAGCTGACTATTTGGGGTGGAGATATAGCGGTTTCCACTGACGGCACAGCCACCACTACCATAACTAGCGGAGTTTCCACCTTTGCCGGTGGTTTAATTTCCCAAGCTTCCTCTACCGTTACCGGCAACTTCCGAGTAGAAGGAGATGCTACTACCACAGGCAACTTTGCTGCGGGTGGAAAGTTGTATCTCTACCAAGCTGGTAATGTCGGTATCGCCACCTCTTCGCCTTCGGCTCAGTTAGCAGTGACAGGTGATGTAATGATAGACGGAGATCTGCAGTTTGTGGGCGACCAGACCATCCAGGGCTCAGGCACTTTGACTATCAACCCCACCGGCAACCTTTATCTGCAAGCCGCCACCAACTATATTGATGATTCTGGTAATTTGGTTTTGGCAGGCTATGCTTCCAGCACCAAGTTCATTTCTCCAGAGCTGGAGTATTCAGGCAATATCGTGATTGATGCTAACGATGATGGCAACACTACCATCAGCGTTACCAACCAGGGAGCTGGACTGGCCGATCTCCAGGTGGAAGGAGATATTACAATCAGCGGAGGTAAAATCACCTTAGCCACTGGTGAGACCATTGACGCTGAAACCTCGGACCATATCATTATTACCTCGGGAGGTGACCAAGTTCTAGATATTATCTCTGGCGGAGTCAGTGTTACCGGCAACGTTACTACCTCGGACAGGCTTTACGTAACTTCGGGCGGAGCTGACATTACCGGTGACGTTAATATCACCGGAACTATTGATATCAGCGGAGGCACCATATTTGACGGCACGCTCCACGTTACTGCCACCACCACCTTGGATTCCTATTTAGTGGTTGACACCGACACTTTATTCGTTCACGCTCCCTTGAATTACGTCGGCATCGGCACAACCACTCCTTCGGCCGAGCTGGCTGTGGACGGGAGTATTTATTTGAACGGCGGCCTGGGTATTGGAATGGTTACCACCATGCCAGGCGCAATTCAAACCATCGGCAATGTGGCGATTGGTGGCAGCCTGACAGTGGCTGGCGATGCAACAATAATCGGGGAAACCTCTTCTGACACCCTGACCGTCAACGCCACCATTAATTCAGACCTTATCCCGGATCTTAACGCGGGCAGGGATTTGGGGTCTGACGAATATTACTGGGACGATTTATACATAGACCAGATTATCGCCAATAATATTTCGGCAGCTTCCACCACAATTGCTGGCACCAAAAGTGAGACTTTTACCATTAATTCCGATAACGCCACCTCTGATACCGAAGACCAAAGTTTGATTTTTTTCCGTGGCCTGGTTGTGCCCAACGCTTTGTTGGCTTGGGATTCAGTCAGGGATAGATTTGATATCAACCAGCCGGTTTTTATCCAGAATGATTCCTCCACCACTACTGTCACTTCCTTGGACGTTTGGGCCGGTTCCGGCCAGACAGCCGATGTTTTGAATATCGCTTCCGATACAGGTTCTTCCTATTTGATCGTTGGTAGTTCTGGCAACGTCGGCATTGGCACAACTAATCCCGCGGAACTGCTGACCGTAACCGGAGGAGGCATTTCCACAAACTACGGCATTTCTGCTGCCACCGGCACCTACTCCGGACTTATCACTGCTACCGGCGGTTTTATCAGTTCAGCCTCTTCTACCCAGATAGGCAACTTCCGTGTAGAAGGCGATGCTACCACCACCGGCAACTTCGCTGCTGGTAGCACTCTTTACGTTGACCAGGGCAATGGTTATGTAGGCATCGGGACGGCTTCGCCTGGAGCGAAATTAACTATCGGAGGCAGTGGGCAATCTACAATCGCTGTCCAATCTACCAATAATGTCGCTAGTCTTTATTTGGAATCTGACACAAACGCTGGAGATTCGGGCAGAGATGCTTTCATTCGGTTTAGAACAGATAATACTGGGAAATGGACAATAGGATTGGACGATTCTGATGGTGATAAATTTAAAATAGCAGGCTCGGATGATTTAGGAACAACAGATAGGCTGACGATTGACAGCTCTGGCAACGTCGGCATCGGCACAGCCAATCCTTCTGATAAGCTGACTGTCTGGGGAGGGGATGTAGCTGTTAGCACAGACGGCTCTGCCACCACTACCATATCATCGGGGGTGTCTACCTTTGCCGGAGGCCTTATTTCCCAAGCCTCTTCCACTTTTACAGGTATTTTCAATATTGACTCTCCTGGTATCTACGCCACTTCCACAAATGATATCAATCTTGCTTATGCTGATAGATTCAGAATAGCCACCTCTACCGACGCTGACATCCTAACTATTGACAGCTCTGGTGGCGTCTACCTTGCCAATTCAATGTATCAGGATATTTACGGGTCAGACGACGGCTTAGTCTTATACCTGCCGTTTTCTGAAGGTATGACCTCTTCTTCGGCTAGCACCGCCTACGATCGTTCTCCTTACGGGAATGACGGCACAGCTTACAACATGCCCATGCCTACCCAAAATGCCACCTCAGGAGAATCTGGCTGGGCAACCACCACTGAAAAGTGCAAAGTTCCTGGCTGTATATCTTTTGACGGCGTAGATGATTATATGGATTTGGGTAGTGATTCAAGTTTAGCATTTGCGGATACCGAACCCTGGACCGCCGAATTTGTCTGTTATCCAAAGGCATCTGGATGGGGTGGTATCTTAGCTGATAGTACTGCTACGGTGAGGAAGAGTTTTTACTTTTACGATGCTACCCGTTTGGGCTTTAGGGACAATAATGACACTTACCATTATCTTACTGTCGGTACACACACAGATTCATGGAGCACTTTTGTTTTGACTATGGATTCATCCAGAAATTTGAAGGGATTTAGAAACGGAGTTTATCTGGGTGTATTTTCCACCGCTATATTGGATTCCACTATGGGTTTTCATTCTATTGGGAATAACTCTCACTTTTTCAACGGGCTGGTTGACGAAGTCCGTATTTACAATCGGGCGTTGTCGGCTGATGAAATCAGGGCTCACTATCTGCGGGGCACCAACGCCAACGGCACTATTCTGGCCAACGAATTCCGAGTAGTCAACACCACCAACAACGTTACTTTCCAGGTTGACGGCTCGGGCAATACCACCTTTGCAGGAGGAGTTACCGCCACAGGAGACATATTGCCGGCTGCAGACCTCGCCTACAACCTCGGCTCTCCGAGCTACCGATGGAATGATATAAGCGCTGGCAACCTTACCCTCGCCTACGGCATCTCTGCTGCCACCGGCACCTATTCAGGGCTTATCACCGCCACTGGCGGCTTCATATCTTCTGCTTCTTCAACTCAAATCGGTAACTTCCGCGTAGAGGGCGATGCCACCACCACGGGCAATTTTGCAGCAGGTAGCACTTTATATGTTGACCAGAGTAGTGGTTACGTCGGCATTGGGACGACGGGGCCTGCTTATGCTCTGGATGTTAATGCTGGGAGTGGAAATGCACGAATATATACTTCGGGTTCCGCTGGATTAATAGTTGAATCATCTTTAGTCAGTAGTCCAAACGCAGTATTTACCTTAAAGTCAACAAGAGATGCGCACGATACCACTTTTGAAAGCATAAGATTTAGTTTCAGGAATGACGCTTCTCCCACGCCAGAGGATGTTATTTTTGCTTCAATTAGAGGTTACACCGTAGATACAACTGATGGCACCGAAGAAGGACAGATTAAGTGGTATATAGCAGATAATCCAACTCTAAATGAAGCCATGACCCTTTCCAGTGTTGGCACTCTTTGGTTAGATAATGAACTACATGTAGATGGCAACGTCGGCATCGGCACAGCCAATCCTTCTGATAAGCTGACTGTCTGGGGA
>CAZMQW010000006.1:0-24031 GCA_964568775.1 uncultured Candidatus Saccharibacteria bacterium | reverse complement strand
GAAAAATATCTGGCTAATGCTTTATCGCCGGCCAAGGTTCTGGAGGTGAAGATTATGCCCAAAAACAAGGCTTTGGTCATAACTCCCGAAGACCAGCTTTCTTTGGCTATCGGCAAGGACGGCCAGAACGTCAGACTGGCGGCCAAGCTGACCGGCTGGAAAATAGACGTCAGGTCAGCCGAGCAGGCCGGAGAAACAGAGAAAGAAGAAAAAACGGAAAAGAAAACAGTTAAAAAAGAAACCAAGAAAACAAGCAAAAAATAATAATTAATTTCAACAATTATGCTGTATCTGCCCATTATTATTTCTCTTTTTGTTTTAATATTTGCTTTTTTTCTAATTAAGCGCATCCAAAAGGCGCCGGCCGGCTCGGGCAAAATGATTGCGGTGGCCAACTATATCAGAGAGGGCGCCATCGCTTATTTGAAAAGGCAGTTCAGAAGCGTTGGCCTGGTGGCGGCTGTTTTGTTTTTGCTTCTTTGGATACTTTTTGATTTCAAAACAGGTCTGGGATTTTTAATCGGGGCCGGTTTTTCCGGCCTGGCTGGCTTTATCGGGATGATGGTTTCCAGCCAGACCAATATCAGGGTGGCTGAAGCTGCCAAAAAAGGCGTAGGGCCGGCCTTAAAGCTGGCTTTCCAAGGAGGTTCGGTCACCGGATTTCTGGTGGTTGGACTGGGGCTTTTGGCCGTGGCCGGCTTTTATTTTCTGACCGGCGATCTTAAATCACTGATTGCTTTGGGGTTCGGTGCTTCTTTAATTTCGGTTTTTGCCCGATTGGGCGGTGGTATTTACACTAAAGCGGCTGATATCGGCGCTGACTTGGTCGGCAAGATTGAGAAAGGCATTCCCGAAGATGATCCCCGCAATCCCGCTGTTATCGCCGACTTGGTCGGGGATAACGTGGGCGACTGTGCCGGCATGGCCGCTGATCTTTTTGAAACTTACGTCGTCACTTTAGTCGCAGCCATGGTTTTGGGAGCTTTGATTTTCCCGGGCCAGGCCGCGGCCATTCTTTTGCCGCTTTGCTTAGGGGCGGTGGCTGTTCTTTCTTCAATCATTGCCAGCTTCTTCGTAAAACTGGGCAAAAAAGGAATCATGGCCGCCCTTTACAAAGGATTATTGGTAGCTGGTATTTTGTCAGCTTTCGGGTTTTTCTGGGTAATTAAGAATTCAGCTCCTTTTTTGAATTTTTCTCTTTACCAGCTTTATCTGCCAGCCCTGATGGGGCTTTTGGTAGCCGGGGGCATGTTTTTGGTGACCGATTACTATACTTCAAAAAAATATCAGGCGGTAAAATCAATCGCCCAGGCTTCGGAAACCGGCCACGCGACAAATGTTATTACGGGCTTGGCAATCGGGTTGAAGTCCACTGCCCTGCCGGTTATTTTGATTTGTCTGGCTATTTTGGTCAGTTTCTGGCTGGCTGGTTTGGAAGGTTTGGCTATTTGCGTTGTCAGTATGCTTTCTTTGGCCGGGATGATCGTTGCCCTGGATTCTTACGGCCCGATTACCGATAATGCCTCGGGCATTGCGGAAATTTCGGGCCTGGAAAAAAACGTCAGAAAAGTGACCGATACCCTGGACGCGGTGGGCAATACCACCAAAGCGGTGACTAAAGCTTATGCTATTGCTTCGGCCGGCTTGGCTGCTTTGGTTTTGTTTGCTGCCTATACCCAGGAGATTCAGGAATTGGGCGGCCAGGTCGTTTTCCTTCTGGAAGATTACAAAGTGATTATCGGTCTGTTTTTGGGCGGACTTTTGCCTTATCTTTTCGCTTCTCTGGCTATGACAGCTGTTGGCAAAACCGGGGGCAAGGTGGTGGAAGAGGTTAGAAGGCAGTTCAAAGAGATTAAAGGGTTAATGGAAGGCACAGCCAAGCCCGAATACGGCAAATGCGTTGATATTGTTACCCGCGCCTCTTTAAAAGCCATGCTGGTGCCGGCCTTGATTCCGGTTGCAGCTCCGATTCTGGTCGGCTTTATTCTGGGCCCCGAAGCTTTGGGCGGACTTTTAATCGGCAGCATTATTACCGGTATATTCGTGGCCATTTCCATGACGACCGGGGGAGCGGCCTGGGACAATGCCAAAAAATACATTGAAGACGGTAATTTTGGCGGCAAGGGCAGTTTGGCCCATCAGGCGGCTGTAACCGGCGACACGATCGGCGATCCCTACAAAGATACGGCCGGACCGGCTATCAACCCCATGATCAAGGTTCTAAATATCGTAGCTTTATTAATTGTTAGCTTTTTAGTTTAATGAAAATAACTCAACAAAATCTTTCCCAATCGCAAATTGAACTTAAAATAGAAGTACCCTCGGCCGAATTCCAGGATTTTATGGAAAAGGCTGTTTTAGAGCTGGGCCAGGAAATTGAAGTTGAAGGCTTTCGCAAAGGCAAAGCACCCAAAGAAATGATTGAGAAAAAAGTCGGCCAGGAAAAAATCCTGCAGCAAGCTTCCCAAGATTGCGTTAAAGAAAATTACCTTAAAGCGGTCAAAGAACAAAAGCTTGAGCCTTTGGGTCAGCCGGAAATTGAAGTTTTAAAGATGGCGCCGGGGAACGATTTCGAGTTTAAAGCCAAGATCGCTGTTTTGCCCGAGATAAAACTGCCCGATTACCGCAAAATCGCCTCCCAGGTCAAAAAGCAGGAGGTTAAAGTCAGTCAGGAAGAGATTGACCGGTTGAAACAAGAAAAAGAAAAAGCCGAGAAGGAAAAGCGCCGCCAGGAGATTTTGGCCAAGATAGCCCAGGAATCAAAAATGGAAATCCCTCCTGTTTTAATAGATTCGGAACAGAAAAGAATGCTGGGGAGCGTAAAGGGCCAGGTGCCCCAGATGCTCGGCATCAGCTTTGCGGAATATTTGAAGAAGTTAAATAAAACCGAGGAAGAGCTCTTGAGCTCTTTTTCGGCCGAAGCTGAGAAAAGAATAAAAAACTCCCTGGTTTTGAGAGAGATTGAAAAGCAGGAAAAGATCGTCCCGGACGAAAAGGAGCTGGAAAAGGAAATGGCCAAAATCAGCCAGCTGGATCCGGGTATTGATAAAAACCAGCTGAGAGAGTATACTGAAAGCGTAATTAAAAACGAAAAAACCCTGCAATTTTTGGAAAATTTATGAATTTAATTCCCACTGTCATTGAAAAATCACAGCACGGCGAGCGAGCGTACGATATTTACTCGCGGCTTTTAAAAGAGAGGATTGTTTTTTTAGCCGGGCCGATTAACGACGTGGTGGCCAATTCAATCATCGCCCAGATGCTTTTTTTGGCGTCCAAAGACCCCAAAAAAGATATTCAATTATATGTCAACACGCCGGGAGGCTCGGTAACCGCGGGCATGGCCATTTACGATACCATGCAGTACGTCAAATGCCCGATTTCTACTGTTTGCGTTGGCATGGCAGCTTCCATGGGCGCCACTTTACTGGCGGCCGGCGAAAAAGGCAAAAGATTCGCTTTACCCAACTCTCAGGTCCTGCTGCACCAGGTGGCCGGAGGAGTGACCGGTCAGGCAGTTGAGATAGAGATTACCGCCAAACAGATCGTTAAAATAAAAGAGAGGTTGAATAAGATTTTAGCCAAACACACCGGCCAGTCCATGGAAAAAGTGGAAAAAGACACTGACCGCGACTTTTACCTTTCGGCCGAAGAGGCTAAAGAATACGGCATTATCGATCAGGTTATCAAAACCAAAAAATAAACCGAAAACATAAGATTCAACCAAGCTTAATTACAGCTCCCGTTCAGGGAGTTTTAGTTTTGACAGATTCTTAAAACTCTGTTATACTCCATTTAGATTAAACTTAACTTTGGACTTTTGGTTATGAACTACCAAATTTTCATTCAAACATATGGATTTTACTTCATTAATCCTGCCCTTGGCGGCCACAGTCGCCTTGGGGGTAGGAGCGATTTTAGGTTACTACGTTCGTCAGTCAATCGCCAAGAAAAGAATTGGCACTGCCGAACAGAAACTGCAGGAAAAAGTTTCTCAAACCAAGAAAGAGTGTGAAACGTTAATTTCTCAAGCCCAAGATAAATCTTCAGCCATTCTCAGCCGGGCCAAAAAAACCGAAGACCAGACCAGGGATCGGCTGCTTAAAGCCGAACAGATTTTACTGAAAAGAGAGAGTGTTTTAGACCAGAAAATTACTGGTTTTGAGGAAAAGGAAAAAGACTTCAGTCAAAAAGCAGAAAAACTCAAAGAAGTCAAAGAGGCCCTGGAGAAATTAAGACAGGAAGCTATCGGTAACTTGGAGAAAATATCCAAGTTTTCCAAGGAAGATGCTAAAAAAGAACTTTTACAGAACTGCGAAAAAGAATTTGAAAGGGAAATTCTGGAAAAAATGAGAAAACTGGAAAAAGAAGGCCAGGAAAAAATCCAAATAAAAGCCAAGGAGATGATTGCTTTAGCTATCCAAAGGTACGCCTTATCCCAGGCCCAGGAAATTACCACCACTACCGTAGCTCTGCCTAATGATGAAATTAAAGGCAGAATCATCGGTAAAGAGGGTAGAAATATAAGGACTTTGGAAAAACTGACCGGCGTGGAAATAGTGGTTGATGAAACACCGGAAGCCGTGGTTATTTCCGGTTTTGACCCGATTCGCCGGCAGATTGCCAAGGTTACCTTGGAAAAACTGATTAAGGACGGCCGTATCCAGCCGACCCGGATTGAAGAAATCGTTCAAAAAACAGAGAGTGAAATAGCTTCCCAGATAAAGGAAGCCGGGGAAACCGCTGTTTACGACACCGGTATTATCGGTCTTGATCCTAAATTGGTGCAGCTTTTGGGTCGTTTGAGATTCAGAACAAGTTACGGCCAGAACGTTCTGCTGCATTCGATTGAGGTCAGCCATTTGGCCGGCGCTTTAGCCGCAGAATTGGGCGTTAACGTGGCTGTGGCCAAAAAAGCCGGGCTCTTGCACGATATCGGCAAAGCGGTTGACCATCAGGTTGAGGGTTCTCATGTTGATATCGGCATCAAGATTCTGGAAAAATTCGGCCAGGACAAGGAAGTTATCCAAGCCATGAAATCCCATCATGAAGAATATCCGGCTGAAACCATAGAAGCAGTTATTGTCCAGGCAGCCGACCAGATCTCCGGGGCCAGGCCGGGTGCTCGCAAAGACACTCTGGAAAACTACCTTAAAAGACTGGGTGAATTGGAAGCAATCGCCACCTCTTTCAGCGGCGTTGATAAAGCTTACGCCATTCAGGCCGGAAGAGAAATCAGAGTTTTCGTTAAACCGGAAGAGATTGACGATTTAACCGCTCATAAATTGGCTAAAGACATTGCCAAGAGAATAGAAGACGAATTAAACTATCCCGGCGAAATCAAAGTCAATGTCATCAGAGAAAGCCGGGTGGTGGAATATGCCAAATAAAGAAGACTTAATTCAAGCTATTGTCAGAAAAACCGGTTTGTCGAAAAGGCAGGCGGGAGAGGCTTTGACCGTGGTTTTGGACGAAATTACCAAAGCTTTGTCCAAGGGCGAAGCGGTTATTTTAACCGGTTTCGGCAAATTCAAAGTTGTTCAGAGAAAAGAAAGAGAAGGCATTAATCCCAAGACCAAAGAAAAGATAAGAATCCCGGCCAGAAAGGCGCCGGTCTTCAAGCCCGGACAGACTCTTAAAGACGCAGTGAAATAACAAAAACCACCCGGACGGGTGGTTTTTGAGTTGGAGCGGGTGATGGGAATCGAACCCACATGATCTGATTGGAAATCAGAGACTCTACCATTGAGCTACACCCGCGTCGGGGTACTCGGATTCGAACCGAGACTAAATCCTCCCAAAGGACTCGTGCTGGCCGTTACACTATACCCCGCCGAACATTTCTCAATCTATCATATTTTAGGTTGTTTTTCAAATATGATACAATCAAACAATGGGTTTTAAAAAACTTCTGGACGAGCTGAATATCATAGCCCGCTGCAAAAAATACGGCATTTCCATCTGGCAATGCCCTCAGTTTCTTTTCGTGCTGATGGGGATAGTGATTATGATAACAGCCGTGGTCACCTACACTTTAGGGACCAGGGTGGCTGCTGATCCGGAAACCGTCCTGCTGATTGTTTTGGCCTTGACCGTTGTTCTATTCGTTATCACTTTCAGTATCACCCGCAGTTTGGAAGGATTGGCTGAAGCCAACCAGATGAAGACGGAATTCATTAATATTGTCTCCCATCAGCTGCGTTCGCCCCTTTCCAATTTAAAATGGGCCTTGGAGCTTCTAATGTCCAATCATTTGGGGGAAATTAAAGAAAAAAGGTCAGAATACATGAAAATACTGGAAGACAATACAAACAGAATGAGTGAGCTGGTTGCCGATTTGTTAACCGTTTCCCGGCTCGAACAGGGCAGATTTCTTTTGAATAAGGCGGAGTTTTCCTTGACTGACTTGGCCAAAGAAATTATTGCCATTCACAAGCCGGCTGCCGAAGCTTCCCAAATTAGATTAAAACTGGAAGCTCCCGGCAATCTGCCCAAGGTTTATGGCGATGCCCTCAGGATTAAAATAGTGGCTGAAAATTTTGTGCATAACGCCATCCGTTACAACAAAGACAAGGGAGAAGTCAAAGTTAAAATTGCGCCGAAAAACAAAAGCCTGCTTTTTGCCGTCCAGGACAACGGCATCGGCATTCCGGCCGATGATCAAAAACATATTTTTGAGAAGTTCTTCCGGTCCAAAAACGCCTTGAAGAGCCAGACTCACGGTTCGGGCCTAGGTCTTTATATCGGCAAAATGATTATTGAGAAATCGGACGGCAAAATAGGTTTCAAGTCCGAAAAGAATAAAGGGTCGACATTTTGGTTTTTATTACCAATTAAAGCTTAATTTATGGCAAAAAAAATATTATTTATCGAAGATGAATCCGCCTTGCAGAAGACTTTGGGTGATTTTCTAAAACAGGAGGGCTATAACACGGTCAGCGCCCTTGACGGCGAGACTGGATTAAAAATGGCCAAAACGGAGAAGCCCGATTTGATTTTACTCGATTTGGTCTTGCCTAAAATGCACGGGTTTGAAGTTTTGCAGGCTCTGAAAGAAGATGCTGGGACTAAAGACATACCTATTATCATCTTAACCAACTTGGAAAGTACGGGCGACGTAGAAAAGGCTTTGGAGCTGGGGGCAACTACCTACCTAGTCAAAGCCAGCTACAGTTTGGAAGAGGTGATAAAAAAAATCAAGAAAGCCCTAGGAGAGTGAACAACTCCGGATTTAAGTTTATAAATTAGCATTTCAAGAGAGAGCATCTTGATAATTTTAAATAAAGAGGGTATAATAAATTGTTCGCCCTCGTAGCTTAACTGGATAAAGCAACACCCTTCTAAGGTGAAGAGTGGAGGTCCGAGTCCTCCCGAGGGCACATATGGTGGCTATGGTGTAACGGCAGCACAGCAGTTTGTGGTACTGCTAGAGGCGGTTCGAATCCGCTTAGCCACCCCATAATAAAAATAAGGGAGTCTAAGACTCCCTTATTTTATTTCAACTGTTTTTTTAATTTCTTTCAGCCAAAATAACCCTAAATGTTATTTCTTTGCCGTCTCTTAGAGCTTTCAAATTGATTTTTTCTCCGATGTCACACTTTTGAAGAATCTCTTCAATCGGATTCTTGTCGCACACTTTGATTTTTTGAATTTCCAGTATGACATCGCCTTCTTTTATTCCGGCCTTGGCCGCTGCCCCGCCCCGCAATACTGCTTCACCATCCGGCACTGGTTCGGAAATTATTAAGGCGCCGTCTTTCACCGGCAAATTCAATCTTTTCTGCAGTTCTTCGTTCAAAGGAACGTATCTTATTCCCAGGAAGGGCAGGCGGAGTTTGCCGTATTTTTTCAGGTCAGCCAAATCTTTCTTGGCGTTGTGAATCGGCAGGGCGAAGCCGATGTTCTCGGCCATAAAAACCATGGCTGTGTTAATGCCGATGGCTTTGCCGGTGATATCGATTAAAGGACCGCCCGAATTACCCGGGTTAATGGCTGCATCGGTCTGGATCAAGCCCCTCAATTTGGTCATTTTTTTGGTCATGCTGTCGCCAGCCGTAATCTCCCTTGATAAACCCGATATAACCCCAACCGAAACCGTGTTGCGGAATGCGCCCAGAGCATTACCAATAGCAATGGCCGTCTGCCCCAGAGCCAATTTAGTTGAATCGCCCAAAGCAATTGTCGCCAGACCCTTTTTCTTTATTTTAATAATAGCTACGTCGTTAATCGGGTCCCGGGCCAGGACCTCGGCCGGATAATTTTCTTTTTCGTTGAGCACGACCACGTATTCAGCGTTGGGGTCGGCCACCACGTGGCGGTTGGTTAAGATAATGCCGTCGGGATCAACAATAAAGCCCGAGCCGCCGCCTGTTTTCACTTTTTTCTTGCCCTTGGGAATCATAAAAAATCCACCGAACCCTCTCCCGGAAGGGGAAGACGGGTTGAATCCCGGCGGCGCGCCTAAAGGAGCTTCAAATACCGGCAGCATTTTAGAAACAGTGATGTTGACAACAGCTGGCAGAACTTTTTTGACTACCTGTGGGATGGGTGAATTTTTCATATATTTTTCCATGTTGTTGTATTCTACCATATCATTGCCAGCAAGCAAAAACTCTGTTAATATAACTCTACTGAAAACTACGCCCCTGTAGTTCAACGGACCAGAACAAGAGACTCCTAAGCTCTAGATCCAGGTTCGATTCCTGGTGGGGGCACAGGAAATCAGCCCTTTTAAATTTTTAAGAAAGGAGGAGATCGTGAAAAAAAGAATTGTCCGCATATTGGCAATATGGACTGCCGAATTAGCAGGATTCTTGATCTTTTGTTTATTATTAATTCTTGGACGAATTAGGATTTCTGGCTACCGCCACCTTCTCAGTTTCGCCGTGAAAAAGATTTTAGGCAGGGAAAAGCGGGGAGCGGTTCTTTATTACAGGCACCCTTCATTGTTCGAGCCGATCATCATGCCATTGCTTTTATTCCCTTTTTCTTTACTTTTCCCGTCTCTTAATCCCTATTCTTTTCCCGTCAAGAAGAATTATTACGATAAGATATGGTATGCTTCTTTTCGTCCGTTATCCGAACCGGTGGAACGAGGCGATTATGGAAAAGCCATAAAGCTCTTGGAAAAAATGAGAGACATGGCAAAAGAAGGCAAGGTATTGGCTTTTGCGCCGGGCGGTGGCAGAGAGTGCAACGGCACAAAATGGAAGGTAATAAAGGACGGCCGGATCGAAACGGTGACTTACTGGCGCGAAGACGAAAAAATGATAAGAAAGTTTCAGTCAGGAATTTACCGATTATGGTTAATGACCGATGTTGTCTTTCTGCCGGTCTGGACGGAAGGGGGAGAGAAGATAATTCCCAATAAAGAAAATTATTCTTCTGGCGACGCCCGTTTTTCCTGCCCGAGATTATGGCATTCAATGAAAATCATTATCAGGCCGCAATTTGAACTAGATAGAGATACTCGCAGGGCAGAGTTTCTTGAGACCACAGAGAATAACCTATTAAGGCTAGGAGATAAAAGATGAAAGACTAAAGAAGCTTTTATCTCCTTATTATGGGCCCATGGCGCAGTTGGTAGCGCGCCTCGATGGCATCGAGGAGGTCGCGAGTTCGAGTCTCGCTGGGTCCACAGTCAAATTGAGTGGGCGAAACCCCTCAATTTTTTATTGTCATTTTGACATGTGCGGTGTAAAATGATACAAATATGGGTTGATTTCGGAGGAGTCGCATAATGGCTATTGCACCGGTTTCGAAAACCGGCGGGTAGAAATACCCTTACAGGTTCGAGTCCTGTCTCCTCCGCTATGTTAAATATTTTTAAAAAAACCGAAAAAGAGCCGACAAATCTTAAAGACGTTTTAGGCTATCTCAAGAAAATAGAAGAGAGCAACAAAGAAATTGCCCGGGAGTTGGCTGATTTTAAGAAAGAGAGCCAAAAGAACCTGCAAAAGGTGGGCATTGTCAGGTTCAACCCGTTCAAAGAGATCGGAGGCAATCAAAGCTTTTCGCTGGCCGTGCTTGATGCGGCCGATAACGGGTTTGTTGTAACCGGCCTCTACACCCACGAAGGCAACCGCGTTTACGTAAAGCCGATTGAAAAGGGCTCCTCCACTTATTCTTTATCAGAAGAAGAAAAGAAAGCGTTGGCCAAGGCCATGGGAAAATAATATGCCAGAGAAAAAAGAAACAAAAGAAAATCTTGTTACTAGACCACCGATCGTGGTCGTTTTAGGCCACGTTGACCACGGCAAAACAGCTATTTTGGATTTTATCAGGAAAACCAAGGTAACCGAGCAAGAGTCGGGCGGCATCACCCAGCACATCGGCGCTTACGAGATAGAGCACCAGGGCAAAAAGATTACTTTCATTGACACGCCGGGCCACGAAGCTTTCTCAGCCATGAGGGGAAGAGGCGCTAAGGTGGCTGATATCGCCATTTTAGTGGTGGCAGCCGAAGAAGGAATTAAGCCCCAAACCAAAGAAGCAATCGCCCACCTTAAAAAAACAGGCATTCCCATGGTGGTGGCCATTAACAAAATAGACAAGCCCCAAGCTGATCCTGCCAAAGTAAAAAGGGAGCTGCAGCAGAACGATGTCTTGGTGGAGTCAATGGGCGGCCAAACGCCCTCGGTTGAGGTCTCAGCCAAAACTGGCCAGGGCATACCTGAGCTTTTGGAAGTCATTTTACTGCTGGCAGAAATGGAAAAATTAAAGGGCGATATAAAAAAGCCAGGGGAGGGCGTGGTGATCGAAGCTTATTTGGATAGTAAGAGGGGACCGACCGCCACCCTGCTTTTGCGGGACGGCACCCTAAACAAAGGAGATATTGTCGCCACCCGCTCCACTGTGGGCAAGATTAAAATTTTGGAAAACTTCCAGGCTAAACCGCAAGAACAGGCCTTGCCCTCAACGCCTTGTATTGTAATTGGGCTCGATAAGGTGCCTCAAGTGGGAGAAAAATTTGAAGTTTATGGAGATTTTGATTCGGCTCAGAAATACGTTGAGAAAAAAGAAAAGAAATCGGGCGAAGGAGAGGTTTTTGTGGCCGACGAAGAAAAAAGAGTTTTAAACTTGATTCTCAAGGCCGATGTGCAGGGCTCGATTGAGGCGATTGAAGAAGTTTTGAAAAATCTTCCCCAGGAAAAAGTCATTTTGAGGTTTCTCAAGAGCGAAGTCGGCGAAATACAGGAAAAAGATATTAAACTGGCCAAAGACAGCAAGGCCAGAGTAATCGGTTTCCGGGTCAAAGTAAATCCGATTGCGACCAAACTGGCTGAAAGGGAAAACATTTCCGTGATAACTTTTGATATCATTTACGAACTGGCCCAGGGAGTCAGAACTTTAATGGAAAAAAGAGTAGCGCCCGAGAAGGTTAGGACCGACTTGGGAAAGATGAAAGTTTTGGTTATCTTTTTAACCGAGAAAAACCGCCAGATTATCGGCGGTAAAATGACCGAGGGCGAGATAAAGAAAGGCACGCAGATTGAAGTTTGGCGGAGAGATGAAATAATCGGTCGGGGCAGATTGATTAACCTGCAGAAGAATAAAAGAGACATTGAGAAAGCTGTCAAAGGCGACGAGTGCGGCATTCTTTATGAGGGAGACGTCAAGGTTGAAGTAGGAGACGTTCTGCAGATTTATATAGAGGAAAGGAAAAAAAGCGAACTCTAATTTTATGGAAAGAGTCCAGCGGGTTAATCAATTGATTAAAAAGGAGCTGTCGCAAATTATTCTCAAGGGAATTAGTTTCTCCGAAGGCATTTTAGTTACCGTAACCAGAGTGGAAACATCCGGCAACTTAATCCAAGCTAAAATCTATGTTTCCGTTATGCCCGAGGATGAGACGGACAATATTATGCAGATTTTGGATAATTCAATCTATAACCTGCAGCAGAGACTGAATAAGCGATTGAAAATGAGGCCGATCCCCCGCATTATCTTTGTCAAAGAAGAAAAAACCAGAGAAGCGGGCCGGGTGGAGGAGCTTCTGGAAAAAATCCATAAAAAAAATGTCTGAAAATCTCACTCAACAATTTCAAAAGATTGACGAGCTGCTGAAAAACGCCAGGAAGATATTAATCGCTTCCCATCAGCATCCTGATCCGGATGCGGTTGCCTCGGTTTTGACTTTTCATTATGTCTTCAAGAATATGAATCTGGAGAGCCTTCCTTATTTGCCCGACTATCCTTCAAACAACCTTAGCTTCCTGACCGGTTTCCACGAAATCAGAACTGAAATAGATTCTTTTGAGCCGGACCTTTTGTTTTGCCTGGACTACGGCGATTTCAGAAGGCTAAGGCTGCCTTCCCATTTAACAGTTGATGACAGCCGCATCATTACTATTGACCATCATTTGGAGGGCGACCAGCGGGGCATCGTTAAAATTTTGGAGCCGGAACTTTCTTCCACTACTGAAATACTTTATCATTGGTTGCGTTATCAAGGGATTGAGATTGATCAAAATATTGCCAATTGCCTTTTGGCCGGCATTTTTTCTGACAGCGGCGGCTTCTGCCACGCAGCTACCTCTGCCAATACCCTGAATATTGTGTCAGAGCTTATTGCAAAAGGAGTTTCTTTGGCCGAAATCGCCCGCCAGACTCTGGATTTTAATCAGCCTCTTATTCTTTCCAAGGCCTGGGGCCAGGTTCTCTCCCGTATTCAGCTGGACGCAAGAACTGGCTTGGCCTATTCCTGGCTGACGATAGAGGATTTTGAAAGACTGGGCTGCAGCCTGACAAATTTTGACGGCATTGCCAACCTTATTTCCACCAGTTCCAATATGAGCTTGGGGCTTTTCCTGGTTGAATACGAGAGAGGTAAAGTAAAGGGCAGTTTAAGGTCTGAGCCGAAAGGTAAGAGAAACGTGGCCGAGATAGTTAAACCTTTGGGGGGAGGGGGCCATTCGTACGCGGCCGGTTTCCAGCAGCAAGGCAGCGTTGAAGAAGTCTTGAAAAAAGTGCTCAATCTGATAGAATAAGCGCGTGGCCAGGTAGCCAAGCAGTAAGGCATTGGTCTGCAAAACCAATATACATGGGTGCAATTCCCATCCTGGCCTCAAATTTGCCCGGGTGGCGGAACGGTTTACGCACAACACTTAAAATGTTGCGGTCGCAAGACCTTGTGGGTTCGAATCCCACCCCGGGCACAAAAAAATGAGTGGGTTTAAAACCCCACTCATTTTTTATAAGTAGAATAAAGAATTAACTTTCTAGTATCTCAACGTAAGTTGTTTTGGCGCCGAATTCTTTGGCTTCGCCGTAAGAGGGAAACCAGATATCAATGTGGTAATAGCCTTTCTTTGAATTCATGCGGTCTTCCACAATGAAAATTTTGTCGCCGTAGAGTTCGGGCAATCTGACTTTTGTGCCGAAAGGCAGAAGGTTGTTGGCAATAATACCGTCCCTCACCCAGGTGCCGGCCGCAGTAACATACGGATCATTGTCGGTTTGCTGGGGAGTGGAAGAATAGGCGGTAGCCACCATTTTTATCGTTCTAACCACCGGCGGGCAAGGCAAGGGAGAACTGGCTACCAAGCTGTTGCCTTGCATAATCAAAGGCCCGGAAATAACTATTTCCGGAGAGGCTTCTTCCGTTTTGGGCTGGCAGAAAATGCCAGCAGTAATTATTAAAATCAGACCTGCGATTAAAGCTTTGTCCATGTTAAAACCCCTTTCCAGGGGTTATATCATTTTACTCTTTTTACGAATAAAAGTCAAGCCTCGGCTATCAACGTATTGGAGCGGGAGACGGGGATCGAACCCGCGATCTTCTCGTTGGCAACGAGACGTTCTACCGCTGAACTACTCCCGCCTATTGTGCCGCGGGCCAGAATTGAACTGGCGACCCCTTCTTTTTCAGAGAAGTGCTCTACCACTGAGCTACCGCGGCATACCTATATTTTAATTTAAAACCCTGCTTTCTTTAATTGTGGACGGCATAGGACTCGAACCTATAACTTTCGCGATGTAAGCGCGACGCTCTGACCATTGAGCTAGCCGTCCTAAGTGCGCGGGAGAGGACTCGAACCTCCACGTCCATAAGGACACTAGCACCTCAAGCTAGTCTGGCTACCAATTACAGCACCCGCGCATATATTAATTCTGCCACATCCGTATTTATTCTTCTTTTTTAACTTCTTCTATTACTTCTTCAGTTGGTCGATATCCCACCTCGGCCATTTCTTTTTTTGCTTCTTCGGCCACCACTTCAGCAAACTCTTTCTTTTTTAATTTAGCCTTTCTACCTTTAGCCGTTCTCAAATAATAAAGCTTGGCCCTTCTGGCTTTGCCTCTTTTGACAATCTCTATCTTGTCAATCGCCGGAGAATGTAGAGGCAGGATTTTTTCCACACCTACTCCCGAAACCACTTTTCTGACCATAATGGTTGCTCCAATTTCTTTCCCGTGCTTTCTGGCGATAACCAAACCCTCAAACACCTGGATTCTTTCCTTGTCCTTTTCTTTTATTTTCTGGTGCACCCGAACAGTATCGCCCGGACGTATGTCGGGCAGGTCTGTTTTTAACTGGCTTTTGATAAAGGTTTCAATTTTTGTCGGCATAAGTTTAAATCTGTTGGTAAATTTGATTTGAATTCTTTGGTTTGGTTGTTGGGCAGTTTAATCTTCAGGTAAGTTGAATGCAGGAATTGTCTTTTTAGGCCTTGGGGCGCGGGCTGGTTTTTGAAGCCGTAGAGCTTGTCGCCAGCCACCGGGTGTCCGAGGTAAACAAAATGCACTCTGATTTGATGTTTGCGGCCAGTCTGCGGTTCAACCTCAATCAAATCATAATTTTCGAATTTTTGCAAGACCTTGTAACTAGTTACAGCTTCCCTTTTGCCCTGAGCCTGCGGGTCGTGGGGTAGGTAAACCTTTTGCTTTCTTCTGTCTTGGGGCGAACGGCCCAGCAAAGTTTCTATTTTGCCTTGCTTGTTTTTCAAATTGCCGACCACCAAGGCTAGATACTGTTTTTTCACCTTTCTCTCTTTGAACTGTTTTTGCAGGAATTTTAAAGCTTCATCGTTTTTGGCCAACAGCAGCACTCCGGAAGTATCTTTGTCCAAACGGTGGGCTGGTTTTTCAAAGCTATCAACGTTTTGACCGGCCGGCTTATCGATCACCCGAACATTTTCATCCTCGTAAATAATGTTCATGTGGGCGGTACAGGACTTGAACCTGTGACCTTCTCGATGTCACCGAGACGCTCTGCCAACTGAGCTAACCGCCCTTGGTGCGCGTGGATGGATTCGAACCATCGACCCCGGCTTTATAAGAGCCGTGCTCTAACCACTGAGCTACACGCGCTTGAGTTTGAAGCTCTTGATTTTTATCTTTTTCGGCTTTTCCGGTTGGCGCGATTTAACCAGTTTCTCGAATTCTTCCCTCTCAATCGTTTCCTTTTCAACCAAGGCATTGGCGATTTTATTTAAAAGCTTCCTTTTCTTTTTTAAGATCTTCTTGGCCGTATTCTGGGCGTCTTTGATAAATTTGCTGACCTCTTCGTCAATCTTGGCTGCCACAACTTCGGAATAATTTCTCTGTTCTCCGATTTCCTTGCCCAGAAAGATCATTTCTTCCTTCTCGCCGAAAGCTACCGCTCCCAGCTTTTCTGACATGCCGTATTCTTTAACCAGTTTTCTGGCCAACTCGGAAGCTTTTTCCAAGTCGTTGCTGGCTCCGGTGGTAATCTCGCCAAAGACCAGTTTTTCGGTCGTATAACCACCCAATAGAGTAGCCAGTTCGTCTAAAAATTCAGAGCGACTTTTCAAATATTTTTCCTGGGTCGGTAGTTTTAGAGTATAGCCGGCTGCTCTGCCCCGGGCGATAATGGAGATTTTTCTAATCGGTTCGGCTCCCGGTAGGGAAGCGGCTACCAAGGCGTGGCCGGCTTCATGATAGGCAGCCACTTTCTTCTCCTTATCAGACAGAACATGGCTCTTCCTTTCCGGTCCTAGAAGGACTTTATCGATTGATTCCAGCATTTCTTCCTGGTAAATCTGGGGCTTGTTTCTCCGGGCAGCGAAAATCGCTGCTTCATTCATCAAATTAGCCAAGTCCGCTCCCGAAAACCCAGGCGTTCTTTCAGCTACTTCTCTCAGGTTAACATTCAAAGCTAAGGGTTTTCCCTTGGCGTGGATTTTTAAGATTTGCTCCCGGTCATTGATGTCCGGCAAATCCAAGGTTACTCTACGGTCAAACCTGCCCGGCCTCAATAAAGCAGGATCCAGAACATCGGGTCGGTTAGTGGCGGCAGTGACAATAACATTAGTGTCTCTTTCAAACCCGTCCATTTCAGTCAGGATCTGGTTTAAAGTTTGTTCTCTTTCGTCGTGTCCTCCGCCCAGGCCCGCTCCCCGGTGCCTGCCGACCGCATCCAGTTCATCAATAAAGATAATGGCCGGAGCTGCTTTTTTGGCAGTTGAGAATAGATCTCTCACTCTACCCGCCCCGACTCCGACGAACATTTCCACGAATTCCGAGCCTGAGATATGGAAGAATGGGACATGGGCTTCGCCAGCCACAGCCCTGGCCAACAAGGTTTTGCCGGTTCCCGGCGGTCCCATCAATAATACGCCCCTCGGTATTCTGGCTCCCATGGCTAGGAATTTCTTGGGATTTTTCAGGAAGTCAACGATTTCTTTCAATTCTTCTTTGGCCTCAATCAGACCGGCTACGTCTTTAAAGGTGATTCTTTCTTTGGGATGGCCTTCAGCCCCGAACAATCTGGCTCTGGCTTTGGAAAAATTAAAAGCCTGCATGGCGCCGGATTTCGCCTGGCGGAAAATCAGCCAGAAGAACAGGCCGAAGATTAACAAGGGGAAAAATATCAGAGAAATCGGTCCTATCCAATAACTGAATCCTCTTTCTTCTTTTGTTTCAACAGACACCTGGTTCAATCTTTCCTGGTTGACGCCGTAATTGATCAACGACTGGCTGAGAGCAGCTTCTATTTCTTTTTTTGACTTGGCCTGCGAATCATCCTGGTAGGTGACGGCAATATCATTGCCGGTGATCACAATTTGTTTCACTATGCCCTGGTTGATGTCAGCCACCAGCTGAGTGATGGAGATTTCTTTTTCTTCCTCAAACGGCTGGGTGAACATAGCAAAAATTCCTGACACAATCAGAAAGATGAGTAAAACAAAGATGAAGTTTTTAATTAAGCTTTTCATTTGATATACGTTTCTATTATATCAAAAATTGCTTCAGAATCAAGGAAAAGGACCTCACCGCGCATAATAGCACAGTAAGGTCCTTGGAAGTTGTCTACTTTTTGGTAGACTTGGTCGCGTAGCGGGCTCTGCGACATCTCATGAGGCCGAGTTCGTACCAGCCGCACTTTAGCTTCGGGGTGGAATTGCAATGACCGTGGCAGTGACCGTTGAAGGAATTTCCCAAACTGATTCTTACTGCCGAAACGATTTCGGTAACTGACAGCTTGGTAACTGGCGTGTCGGGTCGGGCAGTACCACCATTAAGGATGTTGTTGCTGTCTTTATGGTAGTACCATTGAGGGACTGCCGGGATGACATCTTCTGTCTCCAGCAAATTCCAGTCTACAACCTTGGCTCCGTCGTTCTTTTTCTGTTCCCAGATTCTGAGTATGCGGAGAATGTCGCGGACATCCAGGTGGTATTCATTATTAGTGATTACCTGAATATGTCCGCTGGAATTTTTCACTACTATTATAGCTGCTCCGAATAAACGCATGTAACGTGTTATATTCTTATCATCCGTTTTGGCAATAGCAATAAAAGATTCCTGGCCATTGACTGTGATTTTTTCTTCCTCAACATTCACCAGAGGAGTCTGGCTGAATTTCTTCTGATCTTCGTAGGAAGCGTTCATAGTTATCTCGGTATAGGTCAATACAGCATTCAGTCCAAATCCCTGTTCTTGGAGCCGCATCACTGTTGGAGCAAGATCAAGAGTTAGGTTAGGAGGATTTTTATCGGTGTGGAGGACATATTTTAAAGTTTTCCCCCAGGCAAAATCCTGATCTAATCCTAGGTATTTTGCAACCAGTGTTGCGCAGCATTCCTTGGCTTTCTCCTTGTCGCCAGCTGTGCCGTGCTCGTCAAATGGGCCGCCGCCGAGTCCTAGAAGCAAAACGTCATTACGCTTTTTTAGTTCGCTGACATTGTCTTTTTCAGTAATCGGTCTGAACGGGGCCTTGCTGATTCCGGGAAATTTGTCTTCCCCATACCGTTTCAGCCATAAATAAGCTATCAGTTCGTCGGCATGTTGCGGGTTCCCGTGGGAGATGACCTCTTTAATCATCTCTTTGGCATGTTGCGGATTTTCGTGAGTGACAACTTCTTTAGTCATCAACCTCCTCCTTATAGATTTTATTCAGGGATTTCTTTATCCCTGTGCCGGCCTATTTATAGCATTTTATTTCAAACTTGTCAAGATATGGACTTAACAAAAAACCGGCACTGTTTTTGCCGGTTTATTTATTTTCGTTTATGTTAATTCTTTTCTATCAGCTTCAAAGTCATACGGTGTTCTTTGGGTTCTATCTGGACGATTTGGAAATTGTATTTTCCGTTGATCTTTAGAGTTTCTTCCATTTTAGCTCGGCTGCCGAATTCGGAAATATGAACTAAACCTTGGATTTTGGGAGAAATTTCCACAAAAGCGCCGAAGGGATTGAATTTGGTCACCTTGCCTTTAGCTTCCTGGTTTTTTTTGTAAACTTCGACAATGCCTTCCCAGGGATCTTTTTTCAAAGCCTTCAACGACAGGGAAATCCTACCGTTAGCGGTGATTTCAATGATTTTGGCTTTGACCTTGTCGCCGATTTTAACCACTTCGGCCGGGTCGTCAATCAGTTGCCAGTCAAGCTCGGAGATATGAATTAATCCTTCCAGATTGTCGGGCAAAAGCTTAATAAAGACGCCGAATTCTACAATGCCGGTGATTTCTCCTTCAACCACATCGCCTGCTTTGTATTTTTTCAGCATTTCTTTAATCTTTTTAGTTTCGGTGGCTTTTTCCGAAACAATCAGAACTTCCTTTTTAAGGTCAAGCGTCAGTATCTTCACTTCCAAATCCTGGCCGACAAGCTTCTGAAGCTCAGTTAGTATTTTAGTTTTGTCAGCCCCCTCAACCCTAGGATAATGGTCGGGAGAGAGTTGGGAGACGGGCAGAAATCCCTGAAACTTCTCCGCTTCAACCAGAAGCCCGCCCTTGTTGGCGCCCAAAACCTTGACCTTGATTGTCTCGTCAGCTTCCTTCTTTATTTGCAGTTTTTCCCAGCCGATTTCTCTGCCCGCCTGGGATAGGGACAGTTCAACGTAGCCGTCGTCATTCTCCAGTTCAACTATTTTCAAAAAAACCTTGTCGCCCATTTTTAGGGCTTTGAGAGCGTCTTTGGCATCGTAAAATTCCTTGCCGTAGACTATGCCAGCGCCCAAAGGCCCCAAATCAACATAAACAGCGGAGTGGCCCAAACCAATCACTGCTCCTTCAATAATTTCGCCAACCTTAGGCGGCCTCAATAAGTCATTAGTCTTGTTTTCGGTATCATTTTTCATAAACCCAGTATAATATAAATTTTTTTATCTGGCAATACTTGAGCGATTACTTAATTTATGATAAAATAAAGAAACAGCTTATGCATATAATCTGGCACGGTCAATCCTACTTCCAAATCATAGCCGCCCGCAACAAAGGCGAGCAGGTTACAATTGCGATTGATCCGTTTGACGAAGCCACCGGTTTAAAGGTGCCTTCTTTCTCGGCCGATATCCTACTGATCACTCATCAGCACCACGACCACAACAATAAAAAAGCCATCCGAGGCAATCCTTTTTTAATTGAGGGGCCGGGCGAATACGAGGTCAAGGATGTTTTTATCCACGGGATAGAAGCTTTTCACGATGACGCTCAGGGCAAGCAACGAGGCCAGAACACTATTTATATTGTTGAAGCTGAAGGCATGAGGATTTGTCATTTGGGAGATTTCGGCCAGAAAGAATTAACTACCGAACAACTGGAGCAGGTGGGCGATGTTGATATTTTAATGACTCCGGTTGGTGGGGTTTACACGATCAACTCCAAAGGTTCGGCCAAAATCATCTCCCAGATTGAACCGGCCATCGTAATCCCTATGCACTACCATTTGCCCAAGCTTAAAATCAAACTTGAACCGGTTGATAGATTTTTGAAAGAAATGGGCCGCAAAACAATCACCCCCGAGCCGAAGCTCCTGATTAAAAAGAAAGATTTGCCGACCGAGACAAAGGTAGTTGTTTTGAAACCATGAGTTTGCGGACCCGTAAAATAATTCTCTGGTCAACCGTCAGCGTCGCGGCAATTGTTTTATTGTCTTTTTGGGCAAAATCAATTCCGGAAAAATTGAGCGGGTTTCAAGGGGATAATTTTTTAAAAGAGCTAGACATACCCGAGATTGAAATGCCGGACTTGCCCGAGATCAATTTAGAAGAATTAGAAAAACTATATGGCCAAGAAGAAGCCACCACAACCGAATAAAGCATCAAACATCGGCTACATCAAGCCGCGGGAAATAGTGGAGGAGATGAAAGAATCATATATTGACTACGCCATGTCAGTGATTGTTTCCCGCGCCTTGCCCGATGTTAGGGACGGGTTAAAGCCGGTGCACCGGCGCATTCTCTACGCCATGTACGAGGATGGGTTGACGCATGCGGCCAAATTCAGAAAATCAGCATCAGTTATTGGTTCTGTTCTTGCCAGATACCATCCGCACGGCGATCAGGCCGTTTACGATGCTTTAGTGCGTTTGGCGCAAGATTTTTCTTTAAGATACCCTTTAATCCAAGGCCAAGGAAACTTCGGCAGTTTAGACGGGGACAGCGCTGCGGCGTATAGATATACTGAAGCGAAAATGTCAAAAATAGGAGAGGAAATGTTGAGCGATATTGGCAAGAATACCGTTAATTTTGCTGAAAACTATGACGGCACCAGAAAAGAGCCGACTGTTTTGCCTTCTCCCTTGCCCCAGCTTCTTTTGAACGGGTCTTTGGGGATTGCCGTCGGCATGGCGACCAATATTCCGCCCCATAATCTTTCCGAAGTGGTTGACGCCAGTATTTATCTGCTTGACCATCCCAAGGCCGACACCGAAGACTTGTTTGAGTTCGTCAAAGGGCCTGATTTCCCGACCGGCGGCATTATTTATAATCAAAAGGAAATTCTTGAGGCTTATTCCCAAGGCAAGGGCTCAATGGTCACCCGGGGCAAAGCTGAAATTTCCGAAAAAGAAAAGACCGGCCGTTCGCAAATTATCATCACCGAGATTCCTTACCAGGTTTTGAAATCAACCCTGATTGAACAACTGGCTCATTTAGTCCAGGAGAAAAAGATAGAGGGGATTAAAGACATCAGGGACGAATCGGACAAAGATGGTTTGAGGATTGCCATTGACCTGCAGAAAGACGCTTATCCGCAAAAAATACTCAACCGTTTGTATAAATTCAGCGATTTGCAGAAAAGCTTTCATTTGAATATGCTGGCCTTGGTTGATGGCATCCAGCCTAGGGTTTTATCTTTGCCGGAAGTCATCGGCTACTATTTGGAGCACCGCAAGGAAGTGATACAGCGAAGGACCAAGTATGATTTGGAAAAAGCTAAGGAAAGAGCCCATATCCTGGAAGGTTTGCACAAGTGCTTGGCCAAGATTGACGCTGTTATCAGAACAATCAAATCCTCGGCCAGCCGGGAAGACGCCCTGAAGAATCTGATGAAAAGATTCCGTTTGACGCAAATTCAGGCCAACGCCATTTTGGAAACCAAGTTGGCTGCCCTAGCCAAGCTGGAAAGGAAAAAGATAGAGGATGAGCTGAAGGAGATGCAAAAGCGCATCAAGGAATTCACCGCTATTTTGAAAAGTCCTCAGAAGATAAAAGAAATGGTTAAGAAAGAATTGAAGGAAGTAAAAGAAACTTTCGGGGACGAAAGGAAAACTAAAGTAATGGTGCAGAAAGTCGGGGAAATCGCCGAAGAAGACTTGATTCCCCAGGAAGAGACCATTATTACCTTGACTCAGGGCGGCTATATTAAAAGAATCAATCCGACTTTGTATAAAAAACAAAAGAGAGGCGGCAAAGGCATGGTCGGGATGAAAACTCTGGGCGAGGACGTGGTGGAACATTTTCTGACCGCTATGACTCACGACAGTTTATTGTTCTTTACCGATTCGGGCAAGGTTTTCCGCACTCCGGTCTATGAAATTCCCGAAGGCACCAGAGTCGCCAAAGGTAGGGGACTTTTGAACTTTTTGGAGATATCTTCCGAAGAAAAGGTTTTATCTCTGCACCCGGTCGGCAAAGAAGATACCGAACAGGGAATCAAGCATCTCGTCATGGTGACCAAGAACGGCATCATCAAGAAAACTCCTTTGGAAGATTTTGAGAATGTGCGCCGGTCAGGTTTGATTGCCATTTCTTTGAAAAAAGGCGATGCTTTGCAGAGCGTCAGAAAGACTACCGGGAACGACGACATTATCCTGGTTACCAAGAAAGGCCAGTCAATCTGTTTCAAAGAAAAAGATATAAGAGCTATGGGACGGACAGCTTCTGGCATCAGAGGCATACGTTTGAAAAAAGGCGACGAAGTCATTGCTATGGATGTTACGAGCACTAAATGCCAGCCCGGTAAATGTTTCCTTTTGGTAGTTTCAGAGAACGGCTACGGCAAAAGGACTGATTTGAGAGAATACAAACTCCAGGGCCGGGGGGGTTCTGGCATCAAAACAGTTCAGATTACCCCAAAAACCGGCGAACTTGCTTCGTCTATGATTTTGACCGGGGAGGAAGAGGACTTGATCGTTATTTCTAAAAAGGGCCAGGTTATCAGAACCAAGATCGGCACTATTGCCAAGCTGGGTCGCTCCACCCAGGGAGTCAGGATTATGAGGATGGATGCTGGCGACAAGGTGGTTTCGGCCGCTTGCATTTAATAATAGCCTTGGTATTATAATATAATATATGAAGAGGATATTTTTCTTAATTCTTTTTTGTGGGATTTTCATTTCATCTTTTTTGATATTTGATTCCGCTTTAGCTGCCTTGCCAGACAAGCCGTCTCTATATTCGCCGGTTAATGGAGCAATGGATGTTTCCTTAACTCCTAATATGAGATGGCGCACAAGCTCTGGAGCAACTCATTACGATCTTCATATTGCCAATGGAGGCAGTTGGGTAAATCTGAGTGGGTTTAATTATACTCTTCAACCGGAAGAAGCACTCAGTCAGAGCACCACTTACACGTGGTGGGTTAGGGCTTGTAATACTGAAGGTTGCCGAAGCTCTGATCAATGGTCATTCACTACTCTAGATGCGGGCGGGAGCAAACCAGTGATGGAAGGTTTAACCGCTATACCAGAAATAGGTGGTAGTGTTGGTCAGGGAATAGTGGTTAATGCTGCCGCTAGCGACGACCAAGGGGTAAAGGAGTTATACGTAGATTTCGGCGACGGCAGCGGTTGGGTTCCTTGCGATCAGGGCTGCTCGGGCGGAAAAACCTGTTCCTGCGCTTGGACGCATCCTTACTCACAAGTAGGAAATTATTGGGTTCAAGCTTTCGCCGTGGATACGTCAGACCAGTCATCATACGCTGAAAGAACAGCAGTTTTTATTACCGAAGAAGGAGAAGTTCCTCCTAGCGGCGGGACTCCGGGAGGTGGTGGCATGCTGACGCTTGAAAATCCCCTAGGATACGATAATTTCCAAGATATCTTGGGAGCTGTTTCCAAGTTTTTATTCCAAATAGGCTTGGCTTTAGCGCCGGTTATGCTGATTATCGCTGGCTTTATGTTTGTTACAGCCGCAGGTAGTCCCGAAAGAGTGACATCAGCCAAGAAAATGGCTTTATATACATTGATCGGTTTAGCCATCATTCTACTTGCTTCAGGTTTGATTGCTGTGTTAAAATCAGTAATAGGATATACAGGTTAAATTAAAAGCCAAAGGTCGAAACTTTCTTAAAACACTAAATTAAAAATGAAAAAAGTTTTATCAGCGTTAGTTCTAACAAG
>CAZMQW010000005.1:0-61007 GCA_964568775.1 uncultured Candidatus Saccharibacteria bacterium | reverse complement strand
CCGCTTTTTATTTACAGCTTGATTTTATTTTTAAAATATGGTAAAGAACAAAAGACGCAGTAACTTCCCAATAAAATAATGAAAGGAGAAAATAATGAACACGAAGAATTTGACATGTCCGATAAGTTTGACCTTCCAGAGCATTGAAAATATGGCCAAAGAATTCACGGCTAGAGGGTTTCCCCTTAACGCCGACGGAGTCAGGGAAATTTTAGAATCTTTTGGCTACGAAGCGTTGGTTCTCGAAGGTATACTCAGATCTCCCCTGATAAAATTAAAACTCATGATTGACCAGAAAGCGCGCCGGCTCGGCCATTTTACCCTGGCCTCTCAAGAAGAAGCGGGCATCTATTACGACATCAAAAAACTTCTTCTTGACCCCCAAGGAATAACCCTGATCAGCGAGATAGTATCAGACTATCTATGTAACACAGGCATAGAGATAGACGCTATCGGCGGTCATGGTTTGGGAGGCAGCTTGATAATACCCGAAGTGTTATCAAGAATGCAGGCAAAAAATAAACCCATTCCCGGCTTTATAGTGAGAGATGAGGTAAAAGACCACGGCACCAGAGAGCTAATTGAAGGGAGTCTCGAGAAGGGCTGGCGGGTGGCCATAATTGATGACGTTCTATCTACTGGCCGCACCGTGCTAAAAACAATACAGACCGTTATTGAAAAAGGAGCCAAGGTGACAGTGGTGACAGCTATTCTTGATCGTCGTCAATACGGCGGTTCAATCAAGCTATTACGGAACGGCTATACCTTTAAAGCCTTTCTAACGGTTGATTCTTCAGGAAAAATTTCATATTGATTGCAACCGTTGCAAGCCGTTGATCCTTACAAGTTTCAGCGGCTTTTTTATTGAGTTTTCCACAGTTTCGAGCCCTTTATTCTACCTTAAAATTATGTTAAAATGAACTAAGGAAATGACTCTGAAAACGCTTAAAATTGAGGCTGAAAAAGCCATTAAAAAGGCCGGTGATTTGAAATCGTTGAACGATGCTTTTAAGAAATATCTGGGCAAGAAAGGCGAGCTTACCCAGATTTTGCGTTCCTTGGAAAAAATGCCCAAGGCCAAAAGAGTGAAAGTAGGCCGGGAAGCCAATATGCTGAAAAATTCTTTGAGAATTAAATTCGACCAAAAAGCCGGAGAGTTCAAAGAAAAAGCCCAGCGGGAAGCTTCAGATAGCGAATGGATTGACGTGACCGCGCCCGGCCGTAGGCCGATTCTGGGTCATTTGCATCCCTTGACCCAGGCCAGAAGGAAAACCGAAGAGATTTTTCAGGCCATGGGATTTTCCGTGGTTTCGGGACCGGAAATGGAGACCGAGTGGTACAATTTCGACGCTTTGAACATCCCCAAGGACCATCCGGCCCGCGACCTTTGGGATACTTTTTATTTGAAGAACAAGATGCTTTTGAGAACCCACACCACGCCGGTTGACGTCAGATACATGGAAAAGAAAAATCCGCCCCTGAAGATAATTACCATTGACCGCTGTTTCCGCCACGAAGCGACCGACGCTTCCCACGAAACCAATTTTTACCAGATTGACGGGTTGATGGTAGACAGAGACATTTCGGTGGCCAATTTCAAAGCGATGATTCAAGAATTCTTCCAAAGGTTTTTTGAAAAACCGGTCAAAATCAGGATGAGGCCCGGCTTCTTTCCTTTTACCGAACCGAGCTTTGAGGTTGATATGGTATGCTTGGTTTGCGGAGGAAAAGGATGCTCGGCCTGCCAGCAAACCGGCTGGATGGAGATGCTAGGAGCGGGGATGATGCATCCTAATGTTTTTAAGAACGCCGGTTTAAATCCTAAGAACTGGCAGGGTTGGGCTTTTGGCATGGGGTTTGACCGGTTGGCCATGATGAAATACAGAATCAACAACATCCGCCTGCTTTATTCGGGCGATTTGAGATTTTTAAATCAATTCTAAAATGGTATTTTCATATAACTGGCTCAAAGATTACGTTGGCAGGCTGCCCGAGCCGGAGAAAACGGCCGAGCTTTTGACTATGCACAGTTTTGAGGTGGGGGAGGTGAAGAAAACAGGCGCAGATTATGCTTTGGATATTGATGTTCTGCCCAATCGGGGTCCAGACTGCTTTTCCCATTTCGGCATAGCCAGGGAAATAGCCGCTATAACAAACTCAAAACTCCGGCCGATAAACATCAAACAAGCCGTTGACGCCAAAATCCAGACAAAAGATTTCGTAACAGTAGAAGTTAAAGATAAAAAAGCCTGCCCGCGCTATACCGCCAAAGTAGTAGCTGATGTTAAAGTCGGGCCTTCGCCTAAATGGCTGAAAGATAGATTAAGGGTTTGCGGTTTGAATTCCATTAATAACATCGTTGATATCGCTAACTACGTTATGCTGGAAACCGGTCAGCCTTTGCACGCTTTTGACGGCCAGAAACTGGCTGGTAACAGGATTGTCGTTAGATTTGCCAGGAACAGAGAGAAAATAGTTACCTTGGACGAACAGAAGTTTGATTTGGATTCCAGCGTTTTGGTTATTGCCGACGCTGAAAAGCCGGTGGCGATTGCTGGCATCAAAGGCGGCAAACTGCCCGAAATAGACAAGAAAACAAAAGTGGTTGTTTTGGAAGCGGCCAATTTTGACGGACGAGTCATCCGCCAGGGTTCTAAGAAATTAAACCTGAAGACCGACGCTTCTTTAAGATTTGAACACGGCCTTGATCCTAATTTGACTGAAATGGCGGTTATTCGGACAGCCCAGCTGATTCAGAAAATAGCTGGAGGCAAGATAGCTAGGGGATCGGTTGATATCTATCCTAAGAAGGTTTATCCCAAGAGAGTTAAATTGGACCAGAAATATTTGACAAGTTTGTTAGGAAAAAAAATCCTTCCCAAGGAAATAAATAATATTTTGAAAAGATTGGGCTTTGTTGTCAGGGGATCGCTGGTGACAGTGCCCACTTTCCGGCAGGATATTTTCTTGCCCGAAGATTTGATAGAAGAGGTAGTGCGGATTTACGGATACGATAAGATTCCTTCTGTTTTTCCGATCGTTTCTTTGGCTCCGTCCAGAAGAAACCTTGATATTTTCTGGGAGAACAAAACAAAAGATATTATGAAAGAGTTCGGTTTTACCGAAGCGTATAATTACTCGTTTGTCAGCCAGGGAAGCGATAGCGCCATTGAGTTGGAAAACCCGATGAGCCAGGAGCACAAATATTTGAGAGAGAATCTTATTTCCAATCTGAAGAAAAACGTCAAATTTAACAAAAATAACTTCAAAGACATCAGACTGTTTGAAATAGGCAAGGTTTTTTCCCGGCCCGCGGTGGAGGAAAGTAGGCTGGCCGGCATAAATCTTCTGGGCTCTTTCTATGACATCAAGGGCATTGTTGAAGGGTTGTTGAATAAGTTGGGCATCAGCGACATAAAATACATTGAAAATGGCCGTCAGTCCGCTTCGGTCGAGGTCGGCCAGGAGAAAGTCGGTGTTATCGGCGAGAATTATTTTGAGCTTAATTTTGACAAAGTTAAAAAACTAGCTTCCGAGGAAGTGCTCTATCGGCCGATTTCCCGCTATCCTTCGGCTGTCAGGGACTTGGCGATATTGGTGCCCCGCCAGACCAAAGTAGTCCAGGTTTTGAACAAAATTAATATAGCCGGGGGCAAACTGGTCAGAGACGTTGACTTGTTTGATATTTACCAGGGCGAGGAACTTCCCCAGGGCAAGAAGAACCTGGCTTTCCATATTGTTTATCAGTCGGAAACCAGAACATTGAAATCAAAAGAGGTCGATGAAATTCATCAGAAAATAATTAAAACTTTAGAAAAAGAATCAACATGGCAGGTAAGAAAATAAAAAAGCCTAAAAAAGCACTAGCGAAAAAGGCAGAAATCGTTAAGCAGAAAAAAACCGCCAAAGACAGTTCTTACGAAGCCAAAGACATTTATGTTTTGGAAGGATTAGAGCCAGTCAGGAAGCGGCCGGGCATGTACATCGGTTCAACCGGTCCAGAAGGCCTGCATCATTTAGTTTGGGAATGCATTGATAACAGTTTGGATGAAGCTATGGCCGGTTACGCCAAAAATATTGAAGTTGTTTTGCTGCCGGGCAATAAAGTCAAGACGACTGACGACGGACGAGGTATTCCGGTTGATAAACATCCCCAAACCAAAAAGTCTGCCTTAGAAACAGTAATGACCACCTTGCACGCCGGCGGTAAGTTTGGCGGGGAAGCTTATAAGGTTTCCGGTGGTTTACACGGTGTGGGCGTTTCGGTTGTTTGCGCTTTGTCCAGCTATATGAAGACAGAAGTTTGCCGGGGTGGCGTCAGATACCAGCAGGAATACGCTAAAGGCAAAGCTAAGACAAAAGTGAAAAAAATCGGCAGCTGCAAAAGTACTGGCACCATGGTTTTGTTCGAGCCGGATCTCGATATTTTCAAAGAGGTCAAATTTGATTTAAAAAAGATATTGGAACATTTGCGCCAGCAGGCCTATTTAACAAGGGGAGTGAGGATAACCGTCAGCGATCAGCGAAGCGCCGATGTTAAAGTTTACAGCTTCTATTTTGAAGGCGGTCTTCAGTCCTACGTTAAATACTTAGTGCGGGGGATTGTGCCAATCCAGCAGAATATTTTTTATGTCAGCGGCGAGAAAGACAATATTCTGGTGGAAGCGGCTTTCCAGTACATCCAGGAGAGGGAAGCGTACGAGGAGAGTTTTGCCAATAATATCAATACCGGTGAGGGCGGTTCCCATCTGACTGGTTTCCGTTCCGCCCTGACCCGTTCTTTGAACGATTACGCCCGCAAGAACAATTTCCTCAAAGAGTCGGAAGAGAACCTGACCGGCGAGGACGTCCGGGACGGTTTTACTGGCGTTATTTCCATTAAGATAAAAGAACCGCAGTTTGAGGGACAAACCAAAGCCAAATTAGGTAATCCGGAAGCCAAAGCAGCGGTTGAAACAGTGGTGACCGACGGTTTGGCTGATTTTCTGGAGAGAAACCCCCAGGACGCCCGGGCCATCATTGAGAAATGCTTGTTGACCGCCAAAGCCAGAAAAGCGGCCAAAGCGGCCCGCCAGACCGTTTTGAGAAAAGGGATTTTGGAAGGCTTGGCTTTGCCTGGCAAACTGGCTGACTGTAGCTCGCGAGAGCCGGAAGAATCAGAGCTTTTCATTGTTGAAGGCGACAGCGCCGGAGGAAGTGCAAAACAGGGAAGAGACAGGCGATTTCAGGCTATTCTACCCCTAAGAGGCAAGATTTTAAATATCGAACGGGCCAAGCTGGACAAGATTCTTTCTTCCAAAGAAATTAAATCATTAATTATTGCTTTGGGTACGGCTATTGCCGAGGATTTTAACATCGAGAATTTAAGGTATCAGCGCATAGTAATTATGACTGATGCTGACACCGACGGTTCGCATATCAGAACCTTGCTTTTGACCCTTTTTTATCGCTACTTCCAGCCGATAATTGAAAAAGGGTATCTTTATATTGCCCAGCCGCCCTTGTACCGCATCCAGAGCGGCAAGGCTGTCGAGTACGCTTATACCGAAGCGGATAAAACCGAGATTCTGGGTTCAGCGAAAAAAGAGAAAAAAATCAATCCCTCCATCCAGCGCTACAAAGGTTTGGGAGAAATGAATCCCGATCAGTTGTGGGAAACGACCATGAATCCGGAGAACAGGATTCTTTTGAAGGTCACTATTGAGAATGCTAGAGAAGCTGATCGCATTTTCGATACCTTGATGGGGGACGAAGTCATGCCCAGAAAGAAGTTCATCCAGGCCCACGCCAAGAAAGTTAAAAACCTCGATATATAATCATGGAAAACCAGGTTGATAAAAAAGGCATAATCAAAGCGTTGTTTTTCGCGTTGCTGATCGCTTTTTTGGGCATCGGAATTTTGGGTTGGCAGTACCGCCAAATAGAGAAAGAGCAGATTCCGGCCCTGGAGGAAAAGATAGAGAAGAATTTGGCTGAGGACGTCTTGGAAAGTTTTATGCAGGCTAGGATCGAGAAAGACGAGATAGCCGCCCAGCGCTACCTGACCGAAGGCGGGGTGGAACAGCATTTAAGTGGAGAATTTTCTTTAATTGACGGTCTGGAAAATTACGAGATTTTACAAAGCGAAAAACTGACTGATAATAATTTCCGCTATATCATTAAAGTTTACGAGGAAGGCGGTGTCAGCGATTTTGTCGAAGTAATTACTTTAATCAAAATCTTGGACAGATACTATATTGATTCCGTGCAGATCGCGGGCTGATAGCGGGGTTGACGGTTGATTTTCGTCTTGTTAAGATAAGGATGATGCCCCAGAGGGGCTTTTAAAAAACTTATGTTCGGTAAAATCATCACATTTTTAAAAGAGGTAAAATTGGAAATCAAGAAAGTCAACTGGCCGACCCGCCAGCAGACCATCAGGTATACTTTGATTGTTCTGGGGATTTCGGCGGCAGTGGCCATATTTTTAGGCGGCCTAGATTTTTTATTTACTATCTTACTTGAAGAGTTTGTTTTATAATGCCAAAACAACAAATAGAACAACAAAAAAACTGGTATGTCATCCACACCTATTCGGGGTACGAGGACGCGGTGGCCAAAAACCTCAAGCAGAGAATTGAGTCTTTGGGCATGGAAGACAAGATTTTCAACGTGATCGTGCCCAAAGAAAAGAAGATTAAGATTAAAGACAGCAAGAGAAAATTGATTGAAGAAAAAATCTATCCCGGCTATGTTTTAGTTGAGATGATCGTGACCGACGATTCCTGGTATGTGGTCAGAAACACGCCTAACGTAACCGGTTTTGTCGGAGCTGGCACCACGCCAGTACCGGTTTCTACTACCGAAATCGAAATTTTGAAAAAGAAAATGGGCGTGGAAGTTCCTCAATACAAGATTGACGTTAAAACAGGTGACGCGGTCAAGATTATTGACGGGCCCTTTAAGGATTTTGACGGCAAGGTGGCTGAAATTGACGAAGAAAGAGGTAAAATCAAAGTACTGGTCAATATGTTCGGCCGGGACACGCCGGTGGAACTCGATTCGTTACAGATTAAAAAGATTTAATCATGGCCAAAAAAATAAAAGCAATCGTTAAACTGCAAATACAAGCCGGTAAAGCCACGCCAGCCCCGCCGGTGGGGCCGGCTTTGGCTCAGCACGGTTTGAATATCGGCGAGTTCTGCCAGAAGTTCAACGATGCGACCAAGCAGCAGGAGGGCTTTAAAATTCCGGTTGAGGTGACTGTTTACGAAGATCGAACCTATATTTTCAAAATGCACCAGCCTCCCGCTTCCGAACTCTTGAAGAAAGCAGCCGGAATTGAAAAAGGTTCGGGCGAGCCCAACAAAACCAAAGTAGCCAAGATTTCCCGGGCCCAGGTGCGCCAGATCGCTGAAAAGAAAATGGAGGATCTGAATACTGATAATGTTGAGGCGGCTATGAAGATTATTGAAGGGACGGCCCGCAACATGGGCATTACAATTGAACAATAAAAGAAATGCCGAGTCTTTCTAATCCTAAAAAAAGAAGATTAAGCTGGGACGAAACTTTTATGAACTTAGCTTCAATCGTTTCTAAGAGAGCGGCCTGTAAATTTCATGAAGCGGGCGCAGTGTTTATTGATAAAAACCATCGGATAATCTCCATTGGCTATAATGGACCGACAGAGGGCGATTTGCATTGTATAGAAGTCGGCTGCGCTAAGGTTGATGGAGATCCAGAAACAAAAAAACTGCGTCGCTGCCGTGGCGCCCACGCCGAGATAAACGGTATTATCAACGCCCAAGACACGAGAAGGCTGCGAGGAGCCACAATTTTTACATTACTCTTTCCTTGCTATGATTGCATGAAAGCTCTTAATAATGCCGGCATAAAGGAGATTGTGTACGCGGAAGAATATAAACGGATTCAGACTGGCGGAGAGAAACAGGAAGAGGAAGATGAGGCTTGGGAGCTGGCTAAAAGAAGAGGCATAATAGTTCGAAAATACGAAGGAAAACTTGTAGGAGATGAATTATTAAATTAATTATGCTCAAAACTTCCGACTTAAAGATAAAATTTTTAGGTATTACCCCGCTCTTACAAGACAGAAGTGGGGTTTTAAATCCTCAGGAAATCGTTGCTCTTTCTGCGCTGTTAACCTTTAAAGGCAAATCAATCAAAAAACTATTTCAAGATATTAAAAATAGGGGAGAGGATGTTAATGAAAAAATAAAATCAATTCTACAAAAGTCATCTCTGCGCGGTCACGCCTCAATAGCTACCACTCCATCCCTTTGTTTAACGTATGAGGGAAGCAAGTTTCTGGATTGGGTTTTAACCGGCCTTTATTTTTCTTCTTCTTTGGTTTCTTCCGGCAGAAGAACCGACACGACCGAAAAAGATATCGTTTACCCCCAAGGAATCTATAATAATAAAAAAGCGAGAGGAATCTACCACAAAGTTTCGAAACAAAACATTGATATTCACAATTACTTTCTGTCAAAAGGAATTACTAAAGATGAAGCTCGCAAAATCTTGCAGCAGGGGCTTTATGGTACAGGTATTATCCAGTTGCCCATCGAATCGATTATAGCTATAAAACGAGAATATGAGGCCGAAAAAGAATGGATGCCAGAAGAAGTAGGGTTTTTGCTCAAAAAGATTGAGCAAAAAGCTAAAAATCTGGGAATCGATTGGCTTTATGCCACAAGACTAGCTGCGCCAAGAAACACCTATCCTTATCCTAATGTTTTTAAGGATCCATCAGAATCAAATATTGTTAGAGAATTGAAAAAGAAAGAGAGATTGAACGAAAAAGCAAAGATAATTTCAGCTGATGTTTTACTGACAGAAGGATTAAAGAAAAAGTTTATTTATTTAAATAAGCTGCAACGAGAAGCTTTTCGTTCTTCTGCGCAAATTAAGAAAAAATGGTCTGAAATATCGTCTTTATACCAAGAAATCGCCCGCGATTACAACTCCGCTTTACGTCTTAGAATTTTATCTACTGTTCCGATGGGTATTTGGACAGAAAAGAAGAGGCACCGCAGCTGTCCCCAGGTTATTGAGTCAATCTATTACTGCGTTGATCGGGCCGGAAGGGTCTTTGGAAAGTTTAACCGGGAGATCAAAAAGGGAAGAGTCAGCCGGAAAGCGATGGCTGAGATTGAAGAGGTTTTTTCTGTCCCGCCCTCAATTAAAAATAATTCAGAGTTCTTAAAAAGCTATCTTTCGGCCGTCCTGGAATCGTTTAAAGGTTATCAATCGCTTCTTAAATTAAAAATAAAACCAAGGGATGCTATATTTTTGATTCCCCGAGGAATTAAAACTGACATCCTACAGGAGTATGACTTATATAACTTTTTGATAGGTTATTTCCCTTTACGGCTTTGTACCACTGCCGACGAGGAAATGAGAAGGAATACTTTAAGAGAAGTCGCTCAGATTAAGAAATTATTAACTAAAAAAGGCTACGGTTTGCTAAATAGATTTTTAGTTCCCAAATGCCAAATTGTCGGTTTCTGTCCGGAAGAAAAAAGCTGCCTTATGATTTCAGCTGCAGTCAAAAACTACAGCGATAAATTTCACCGAGAAATGAAGCAAGAGCTGCAAAGAAAATTTGAAGATAATTTAAAAATATTAGGCAAATAAAAACATTATGGCAATAATTAAAAATCACTACAAAGGAAAACTTATTGTATTTGAAGGGATCGACGGGGCAGGGACAGAGGTCCAATCAAAATTACTGTTGAGTTATTTCAAAAAACAGAAGCGTCCTGTTGAAAGATTAGTTTATCCTGATTATCAGGGGCCGATAGGCAGATTAATCCATCAGTATCTTCATAAGGAATATGATTTTTCAGCCGAAATCCAATTTCTTCTTTACTTCCTCGATTTTCTTAAAGACCAAGAAAAAATTAAGAAGTTGTTAAAACAAGGAAAAACGATAATTGCTGATCGCTATTTCACTTCCACCCTCGCTTACCAAGGACTTAAAGGCTTCCCAGTTAAAAATGCCTTGAAACTTGCCAAGATTTTTGGGTTATCAAAACCTGACTTAATAATTTATCTTAAAGTTTCTCCCAAAATCTCAATCAAAAGAAAATATAAAGAAAAAAGAAGCTTGGATAGGCATGAATCTGATGAGAAATTTTTATTTAAAATAGCAAGATTCTACGAAAAATTAATAAAGAATCAAACCCTTGGAAAGTGGAAAGTAATTAACGGTAAAAAAACAATTAAAGAAGTTGGCGATGAAATTAAAAAAATCTGACCCCAAAATTCACGAGTTTATTAAGAGAGAAATTGAACGTCAGAAGAACGGCCTAGTTTTGATTCCTTCCGAAAACTATGCTAGCTTTTCGGTTTTGCAGGCCATGGGCACGCCTTTGAGCAATAAATATTCGGAGGGCTATCCTGGAAAGAGATATTACGGGGGCAATGAATTTATTGATAAAATTGAACAAATCGCCATAGACAGAGCGAAAAAATTATTCAAAGCCGAACATGCCAATGTCCAGCCTCATTCCGGCTCCCAGGCGAATGCGGCGGTTTATCTAGCTTTGTTGGATTATCGAGACAAGATTCTAGGCATCGATTTGTCAGCTGGAGGGCATCTGACCCACGGCTCGAAAGTCAATTTTTCCGGAAAACTTTATAACTTCGCTTATTATGGGGTAAATCCCAAGACCGAAAAAGTTGACCTGAAAGAAGTTGAAAAAATTGCTTTAAGATTTAAGCCAAAATTAATCATTGTCAGCACGACTGCTTATTCTAGAACACTTGAATTTAAAAAATTCAGCCAAATAGCCAATAAAGTCAAGGCTTATTTAATGGCTGATATCGCCCATATTGCCGGTTTGGTGGTGGCCGGGTTTCATCCTCATCCTTTTCCTTGGTGCGATGTGGTTACCACTACGACCCACAAGACCTTGAGAGGCCCTAGGGGCGGGTTAATCCTTTGTAAAAAAGAATTGGCCGGAAAGATTGATAAAGCCGTTTTCCCCGGCACTCAGGGAGGGCCGTTGGAGCATGTAATTGCCGCTAAAGCGGTCTGCTTTTTGGAGGCGATGAAGCCGTCTTTCAAAAGATACCAAAAGCAGATAATTCTGAACGCTCGAGCCATGGCCGACGAATTTAAAAAACAGGGGATTAGAGTGGTGAGCGGCGGGACCGACAACCATTTAATGTTGATAGATATTTCTCCTTTTGGGGTTGATGCTAAAAGAATTCAGGACGAACTGGATAGGGTTGGAGTTTACGTTAATAGAAACGCTATTCCTTTTGACAAAAGGCCACCCTATAATCCTTCGGGCATCAGGCTGGGAAGTCCGGCCATTACCACAATAGGTTTGAAAGAGAAAGAGTCAAGAGAGGTGGTCAGTTTGGTTGTTAAATTGATAAATAATATAAATAATCAAAAGGTAAAAGGCCAGATCAGAAAAGAGGTTAAAAAAATAATCAAAAAATTCCCCATTTATAATGAATATCGCCAAAATTATTGATCAAACCTTTTTAAGGAAGGGCGCTAGCGATGAGAAAATAAAGGAGCTTTGTCAAGAAACGAAAGAATACGGCTTCCGAGGCTTTTGCGTTCTGCCAGAACATACCAAAACAGCCAAAAAACATCTTCAAGACAGTGGCATTAAAGTGACCACTCTAATAGACGAGCCGACCGGCGCTAGTTCTTCCAAAGACAGAGTTAAAATGGTTAAGAAGGCCAAAAAAACAGGGTCAGACGAAGTTGACGTGGTCATGAAGATAGACGATTTCAAGAATAAAAAGTATGATGAGGTTTTGGCGGATTTAAAAGCCATTTGTCAGATTCTGCCCACTAAAGTGATTATCGGCTCTGGCTATTTGACTGACGATGAGATTAAAAAGGCCTCGGAGTTGGTCAAGGAGGCTGGAGCAATATGCGTTAAAACAGCTACGGTTGAGGATCCCTTGGATCATTCGGAGTTGGGAGAGAAAGCCAAGCACGTCAGAATCATGAAAGAATCGGCGCCGGGCTTGCTGGTTAAGGCCGCGGGCAGCATCAGAACAAAAGCTGATTTGGAGATGATGGTTTCAGCTGGCGCTGATATTATCGGCACCAGTTCCGGGGTGGAAATCGTCAACGAATCGCGCGGCGTTGAAAATGGAACGCAAAAAGACGACAGAATAATCGAATAGTTTTATTATGGCCTACACGCCGACAATCGGACTGGAAATACACGTTGAACTGAAAACTAAGAGCAAGATGTTTTGTTCTTGTTTAAATGATCCCGATGAAAAGCGACCCAACGTCAATATCTGTCCGGTCTGCACGGCTCAGCCAGGTTCTTTGCCAGTTATCAACGAGGCAGCCTTGGAAAAGGTTATCAAAACCGGCCTGGCCTTGAACAGCGACATCCCTCGGCACGCCAAGTTCGACCGAAAAAATTACTTTTATCCCGATTTGCCCAAGGGTTATCAGATCTCGCAGTATGATTTGCCTCTTTGCCGGGGAGGTTTTTTGGAAGTTGACGGACGGAAAATCAGTATTACCAGAGTTCATTTAGAGGAGGACACTGGCAAGTTAATTCACGAACAAGACTGTTCTCTGGTTGATTTCAACCGGGCCGGCGTTCCTTTAATGGAGCTGGTGACCGAGCCTGATATAACTTCGGCCAAAGAGGCGCGCCGCTTTGCCGAAGAGTTGAGGCTGATTCTGCGCTATCTCAATGTTTCTTACGCTGATATGGAAAAGGGGCAGATGAGGGTTGAAGCCAACATATCCTTGAAAAAAGGCAGTAAATTGGGCACCAAAGTGGAGATCAAAAACCTCAACTCTTTCCGTTCGGTGGAATACGGGATTGATTATGAAATCCAGCGCCAAACAAAGCTTTTGAAAGCCGGCCAGAAAATCGTTCAGGAGACCAGGGGCTGGCACGATTTTAAAGAGATAACCTTCAGCCAGCGGGAAAAGGAGGAATCCCATGATTACCGCTATTTTCCCGAACCCGACTTGCCACCTCTTAATTTCGGTCAGCAGTTTGTCAGGATGATTAAGGCTGACATCCCTGAACTGCCGGCCGGTCGCCGAGAACGTTTAAAGAAACAGTTTAAACTGGACGATAAAGTTATTGAAGCCTTTGTACAGAACAAGGCTCTGGGCGAATATTTTGAAAAGATAATGTTGGAGATAGGGGATAATAATCTGGCCAAACTTTGCGCTAATTATTTGATTACCGATTTATTGGGTTTACTGAGGGGAAAACAGATTAGTGGTGCTGATTTTAAGATAGCGCCGGATAATTTCGCCGAATTCATTATCTTACTTTCAAAAGGCAAAATTTCAAGCAAAATCGCCAAAGTGGTGCTGCGCGAAATGTTTTCCAAAGGTAAAAAGCCTTCCGCTGTTGTCAAAGAAAGGGGCTTGGTGCAGATTACCGATGAAAAAACAATCGAACAAGCGGCTAAAGAAGTTATTGCCAAAAATCCCAAAGCGGTAGAAGATTATAAAAAAGGCAAAAAAACCGTAATTCAATTTTTGATAGGGCAGGTAATGGATCAAACAAAAGGCAAAGCTAATCCAGCCGCAGTTAATAATATTTTAAAGAAATTGCTTTAAAACTGAGCTCGGTTATTTTAACCCGGTTAAGGATCGGGTTTTTTGTTGTATCTCTTGACAAATTTGGAATAGTATGCTATAATGCAAACGTTAAAAACTTAATAATTCAGGGAGGAAATCCACATGAAATCAATCTGCGCGAGAGATCGAAAGACATCAACGGTTTGCCGGGTCAAAAACAGACAGGATAGAGCTATTGATGAAAGTAATTTTCCTAAAGCTTTAGGCTTTCAAAATGTCAGTTCTGTTTGCTTCATCGGCCTGCCGGCTCCGACCCAGAGGATTGACGGTTCTCGGGTGTGGAAATTCGGTTACTAAAGTCCAAAACGGAGGAAAAATGGAATCGCAAGAAGTTGCAAAAGCGCTGAAGGAAGGAAAACCCGTCAGGACTAGAGTCCAAACTAAAGACGGTTTACGTACTTTCTTCGGTAAGATAGTAGCCCTGGGAGTGAATACCTGCTGTATGATTACTTTCAAAGAGCAGTTCATTTTTCACGGTCTATCTATCGCCAAAGTCTTTCCGTGTGAAGACTAACTTCAAGGCTGATATGACATATACTACGTTTGAATCGTAGATATCAGCCCCACTAGGCTGCGGATAAGAAAGAAGCCTATTCCTGTGGCGCAATATCTTTCTCGCAGCCTAGTGGGATAGAAGTATAAAACCAGTCGCATATTTCTGCGGCTGGTTTTATTATCTTGACAAAAGGTTAATTATAATATACAATTTTTCAATTAGTTCTTACGAATGATAAATAAAGAAGGAGCCGAATAATGACGGAAGTATTATTGTGTGAGACTCTTGCTGAAATACAAGATGACAACAGGGTGCTTATTCCGCCCGCTTTCTTAGAAAAATTCGGTAAGACAGGCGCTAGAATTCTTATAGCCGCACACCCTGACGGAGTTAAATGTCTTTGTCTTGTTCCTTCGGCAGATCAAGAAGAGATGGATAAAATAATAGAAGAAACAGCCAACTTCGAAATAATTGATATACAATCCCAGGGCAGAATCTCCATGCCGCCCGATTTAAAGGAATATGCCGGGCTAAAGGACGAAGTGGTTTTCGCCCAATATTTCGGCGGTTACGAACTCTGGGATAAAAAAGAATGGGACGATAATAAACCAGAAAGGGACAATAATAGAGAGTTTCTTTTGAATAGGCTGTAAATAAGAGAGAAGAGCGTTTAAAGCACTTCTCTTTTTTATTTGGAGATTTTTACTAATCTTTCAGCTATTTGGTAGTTTTTAACCCATTTAATTCTCTTGTCCCGTTTAAACCAAGTCATTTGCCTTTTAGCGTACTGTATAGTATGGGTTATAATTAATTCCCTCAGTTTCTCTTTGTTGATTTTTCCGTTAAAATAATCTCGCCATTCCTGGTAGCCGATAGTTTGGAAAGAAGGGGGCCAATTATATTTTTTAACCAGATTTTTGACTTCTTTCTCCAGCCCTGCCTTAAACATTTTTTCAGCTCTTTTTGTTATTCTGTTTTTCAATCCGTCTTTTTCAATCCCGACCATTAAAACAGGGTAGGGTAGTGGTTTCTTCTTTAAACTGGGTACGGGCTTTCTCGTCTTAATAACGATTTCTAGGGCCCTAATCAGTCTTCTTTTATTTTTTTTATCAATTGTTTTAGCTCTTGATGGGTCAAGTTTTTTCAATCGTTTAAATAACTCTTTAATACTTAATTGATTGAGTTTAGATCTCAGCCGCCAATCCGGTTTAACTTCTGGGATAACTATGCCGTCAATTACAGCTTGGATATAAAAGCCGGTGCCTCCGCACAAAATCGGCGTTTTTTTCTTTTTTAATATTCGGTAAATGGTTTTGATGGCTAATTTACGGTATTGCACCACAGTAAATCTTGTTTTGGGAGAAGCTATATCCAAAAGATGATGGGGGACGCCCTTCATCTCTTTTTTGGCTATCTTGCCAGTGCCAATATCCATACCTCTGTAAATTTGCCTCGAGTCAGCCGAAACAACCTCGCCGTTGAATCGTTTGGCAAGTTTTACCGCTAGCTCGCTTTTCCCGGAAGCGGTGGGTCCTAAGATGACAATAATTTTCTTAGACATTTTTCTCTTCTTTTTTTCTCTTTTAGCGGGATGTTATCTTTTAATTGAAAAGCGGCAGTGCCCGGCCGGGGAGAGTATTTAGCGATGTAGGCGATATTAAACTTAATATCTTTGAATAGCTTGGCCGTGTTTTCAAACTGCTTTTTTGTTTCTCCGGGAAAACCGACAATAACATCGGTTGAAAGGTTTATTTTGGGCATCTGTTTCCTGATTTTCTTGACCAGGTCCTTGTATTGTTTAACCGTATAATTCCGGTTCATCCTTTTAAGAATTTTATCGTCGCCCGACTGAACCGGCAGGTTGAGGTATTTGGCGATTTTGGTAGATTGGGCCATTATCGTGATTAATTCATCGGTAAAATTCTTGGGATGGGGAGACATAAACCTGATTGAGAATTTCCCCGGGATGTCATTGATCATTTTCAACAGTTTGGCAAAGTTTATGGATTTGTCAGCGGGGGATTGGTAATCGTTGACATTCTGCCCCAAAAGCCATACTTCCTTGATTTTACTCTTGATTGCTCCCTTTGCTTCTTTAATGATTTGGCGATGGTCCCGGCAAATTAATTTTCCTCGGGTGAAAGGCACCACGCAATAAGTGCAGAAATTGTTGCAGCCGTTGGAAATTGGTATGAAAATTGACTGGCAGGGGAGCTGCGGCATTTTTTTGACTTGGTCGAAACGATCTTCAAATTTTCTTCGGTCTTTTTTCAGAATACAGCCGGTCAGCACGGTTTTGGCCCCGAGTTTTTTAAATTTTGGGATGAGACCGTAAACCCTGTCTACGGCTGACTGTCTGATTGAGCACATATTAACCACCACTAGATCAGCTTCATTCATGTTTGAGGCTTTTTTGTAGCCCTTTTTTTCTAGGGCGGCGGCTATTCTTTCCGAATCAGCCTTGTTCATTTGGCAGCCGAAGGTGATGAGATGATATTTCATCGTCATTATTCTACAACAGAAAAACAGCCCTATCAAGGCTGTTTTCCCGCTTTATTTTTATTATTGTCCCTGCAGTTGCTTTAATTGTTTTTGCAATGCTTCCAACTGCGTTCGGATTTGGGACTGCGTTTGTGTTTGAGTTTCGGTCTGAGTTTGGTTCTGGTTCTGAATTTGCTGGTTGGAAGAGGGACAAATTCCTTTTTGAGCCACTTCCACTCCGGCCATCCTGGCGAAACATTCGTTGCTGTAAGTTTTTCCGTCTTTGCCGCAGACCGGATCATATTGGGTTGTGCAGGCGCCCGTTTCTTCCTTTGCTTGGGTTTTTATTCTGATTTGTTCCATAACGTTGTCTTTAACCTCGATCAGTTTTTGCTGGATCAGCGGCTGCGCTTGCAGTTTCTCCTTCAAGCTGTCGATGATTTCAACCTGCCTTTCTTTGGCTCCGCTGATGGTTTCGGTATAAGTCTGGAATTGATCTATTCCTTCGGTCGTCAGCGCTTCCACCTTTTCCTTCAAATTGGTCAGGGCGTTGGCTCTGACGTTCTGAACGGCTTCCTTGATCTCTTCGGGCACAACCTCTTCCAGCTCGTCGAGTATCTCCAGGTTTTTAAACTCCTTGAACTCGCTCCCTTTGACCTGCTGCAGGTTGATTTCCAGCCTGGTTTGGATCTGCTCGGCGTTTTCTAAGCGGGTCATGACCTGACCGAAGTTTTCAATTTGTTCTTTTTTGGCTGCGGTTATTTTCTCTATGGCTTGAGCTGGCACCTGGGCTTCCAGTTTCTGGAGAACCCTTTGGTGGAGGGTCTGCTGCTGGATGAATTTGTCCAGGAACTCGCCCACTTCCTCGTTATCTTGGGCCGTTTCTCTGATTTGAGCGGTAACCCTTTCCACGTTTCTCGCCTCAGCTTGGTAATTTTCGGTCGCTTTTTCGATGGCGGCCGCATCTTCTGTCTTTTCGGCCACCTTCTGCAGCTCAATCAGTTTTTCGTTGGCGAACTTTTCTGTTAATTCGGCTTTTTTGACCGAATCAAAAGTGAAAGCGCTCTGGATCGTCCGGCTCCAGTTTTTCAGGAAATAAAATGGACTGTCGGGCAGGAGATTTGGTTCTGATATACCCAAATCCTGAGCTGTCACCGTTTCATCAAGAGCGACAGCGTCCGTGACGTCAGCCTCTTGGGCTGAAACAGCGCTGAAAACAAAAAGTAAGGCTAAACCTAATAACGAAACTTTAAATATTGGCATATCTGTTATTATTGATTAGTTTCAGGTTCGACCTTTGATGTTTTTAATGAATTTATCCAATTTAATCATGCCGATGTCTCCCTTGCCTCTTTTCCTGACTCGGACTGACTTTGTTTTCATTTCTTTGTCGCCGACCACCAGCAGATAGGGGATTTTCTGCAGCTCTCCTTTCCTTATTTTTTTAGAGACGGTTTCATTTTCATCTTTTATCTCGGTTCTAAAATCAGTTAGTTTGTTTTTGACGCTTTGGGCGTATTTTTTATGGCTGGCGCTGATCGGCACTACCCAGAGCTGGACGGGCGAGAGCCAGAAAGGCAGATTGCCGCCGTAATGCTCCAGCAGTACTCCGATAAATCTTTCCAAAGCTCCTAGCAAGGCCCGGTGGATCATGTAAGGCCTTTGTTTCTTGCCTTTCTGGTCAACGTAGGTCATGTCAAAGCGCTCGGGCAGATTAATGTCAACCTGGATGGTGGAGAGCTGCCAGGGCCGGCCAAGGGAATCCTTTATTTTAATGTCTATTTTCGGTCCGTAGAAAGCGCCCCCGCCCGGGTCAAACTTATATTTCATTTTCGTTTTGGTCAGAGCGTATTTCAAAGAGTTTTCAGCCTTTTGCCAGACTTTGGGCAGGCCGATGTGTTTTTTGGGCTTGGTTGAAAGATAAACCTCAAACTCCCTGAACCCGAATTTATTGAGTATTTTAGAGGTCAGGCGCAGGGTAGAGAGGATTTCCTGGGAGAGTTGCTCTGGAGTGCAGATGATATGGGCATCGTCCTGGGTAATTTGTCTTACCCTGACCAGGCCGTGCAGGGTGCCTGATTTTTCGTATCTATAAACAGTGCCCATTTCGGTGTAGCGGACGGGCAGTTCCCGGTAGCTTCTGATAGCGGTTTTATAAATTGCTACGTGGAAGGGGCAATTCATCGGCTTGATCTGGTAATCGTCTTTTTCTTCTTTGTCGAGTTCTGACATGTGCATGGGTGGCATCATATTTTCTTTATAGAAATTAGTGTGGCCCGATATTTTCCAAAGGTTGAGCTTGGCGATGTGGGGGGTGTCAACCAGCTGATAGCCGTTCTGCAAGTATTCGTTCAGTGCGTAATCCATGATCAGTTTTTTCAACAGAGCTCCTTTGGGATGCCAGAGGATGAGGCCGGGGCCGACATTCTCGTCTATATGGAAAAGGTCCATTCGCTGGCCTAGAATCCGGTGGTCTCTTTTACCCGCTTCTTCCTGTTTTTTGAGATAATTTTCCAATTCTTTTTTATTTGAAAACGCCACTCCGTAAATGCGGGTTAGCATTTTGTTTTTTTCGTTTCCACGCCAGTAGGCACCGGCAATTTTTGTCAGTTTAAAGCCGTCAGCCGGAATCTCTTTAGCTGATTTGACGTGCGGGCCGGAGCACAAATCAGTGAACTGGCCGGTTTCGTAAACTGAAATATTTTTCAGTTCTTCTGTCAGTTCTAATTTATAGGGCTGGTTTTTGAATAATTTTTGAGCCTCTTTTTTGGAAACAGTTTTTTTATTAAAAGATATGTTCTGCCTGATCAGTTCCCGCATTCTCTTTTCAATCTTGGGCAGGTCTTGGGGGTTGATCGGTTGGGGTAGATCAAAATCATAATAAAAGCCGTTTTCAATACTGGGCCCAATACCGAATTTGACCCCGGGGTACATTTCTTTGACCGCCAGGGCCAGCAGATGGGATAGAGAATGCCGGATGGTTTCAATCTTCATATCATTTTTATCTTACCAGAAAGGAGCTTGGCTGCCAAGACGAAAGAGGCTCGGCCTTATTTATTTTTATAAACATTGACATTTTTAATAAATATGTTATTATAGGGTATCGATTATATTTTAGGGAGGTCTTTAACAATGAAAAAATGGATTATTCTTCTGGTGATTTTGTGCATCGGGTTTCTGGCCGCCTTTATCGCTTCTAATGTCTATTGGAATGCGGCTCGGGACGGTTGGCACGAAGAAGAGGAAAGGATTCTATCTCAAGCAGAAAATTGTCAGTCAGCTTTTGAAGAAACTGAGGGAAAGCTTACTGATGCCCGGCAAGAGTTCGCCGATTTTCAAGAAAATAAAGAAGTCAAGCTCCAAGATCTTAATTTAAAGCTTGAAGAAGTAGAGGGCCAACTTGCGAAAGCCAAGGATCGGATAAAAAGTGAACACGATCTAGCCAAATTTAATCTTAGGCTTAAAGATTCTTACTATAAGAAAAAGCTTGAAGAAAAATTTCAAGAAGGGAAAGAAAGTGTTCTGCCGAAGAAACCTACCTATGCCCAAGTTATGGAAATGACGAGAACGGTTCGTGTCGCGGCGCTTCTACCGGATGCATGCACTGGAGTGGCTATGCAGTGTAGAGAAATGTGGAGAGAGAAAGGATGGAAAGTCGGGATTGCTTCGGTTTATTTCAAAGGCCTGGGCGGCCACATAATAATTGTGTTTGACACATCCGACCGCGAAGAGGTTTTCATGGATATTTACGAATCTACCTTTAAAGAGGTAACGGTAGAAGAGAACGAATCTTACACTCGGCAAAATGATTTACCCTATCCTGGTTTCGACGATACTATCACCGCGATGTTCATTATGTGGTAAATCAAAAACTCGGCAACGCAATAGCTTAATTTGTTGCCGAGTTTTTATTTTTCAACAATTTCTTCAATTTCGTTGCAGATGATTTTCGGCTGGCCGTCCCTCATGTCAACCTTGCCCGAAACGAAAACCACCTTGTTTTCCTGGAAGAGGGCGGGATTTCTTTCGATAACAGAAGGGAAGACAACGATTTCAATTTTGTCATGCTGGTCGGTCAGATTCACAAATAGCATAGGCCGGCCGGTTTTGGTGATGATTTTTTTGATGCCGGAAATCACCCCGCCGATTTTAACCAGTTTGCCGACCAGATTTTGTGATATTTGGGTGATGGGCAGGGATTTTTTCTCCAAAACCTGACCGAAATTTTTCAAAGGATGGCCGGAAACATAAAGCCCCAGTAATTCCTTCTCCCAGTTCAGTTTTTCGCTTTCGGCGGCCGGTTCTGTTTTAGCCAAAGCCAGGGTGGCGATATAGGTCATGCCGTCGAAAAGGCCTTTTTGTCCGTTGTTTTTGTTTTTTTGGTTCTCTCTGGCTGTTTCCAGGAGTTTTTCCAGGTTGTTGAGCAGGACGTTTCTTTCCTCTAACTTGTCAAAGACTCCGGCCTTGATAAGGCTCTCCAAAGACTTTTTATTCAGTTCTTTGGAATTGGCCCGGAAAATAAAGTCCTGGATGGAGGCGTAAGGGCCTTCAGCTTTCCTTTCTTTAATAATCGCCTCAACCACGTTGATACCGACGTTCTTGATGGCTAGCAGGCCGAACCTGATTTGATTTTTTTTCGGCACTACGCTGAAATTCATAAAGCTTTCGTTGATATCCGGCGCCAGTACCTCAATCTCCATTTTTTTACACTCTTCGATCAAAACAGCGATTCTATCCACATCAGATCTTTCCGAAGTCAGGGCGGCTGCCATGAATTCCACCGGGTAATGCGCTTTCAGATAAGCGGTCTGGTAAGCAATAGTGGCGTAGGATGCTGCGTGGCTTCGGTTGAAGCTGTAACGGGCCGAAGGCTCAATCCAGGCCCAGATTTTCTGGGCAATGTCCCGGCCAATGTTGTTTTTCACCGCTCCATCAATAAACTTGTCTTTCTGGGCCATTAGCAATTTTTTAATTTTTTTGCCGATAGCCTTTCTCAAAACATCAGCTTCGGCCAAAGTAAAGTTAGCCAGTTCCCGGGTAATTTCCATTATCTGTTCCTGGTAGACCGGAATGGCGTAGGTATTTTTGAGAATCGGTTCCAGTTTGGGATGCAGATATTCAATTCTTTTCTTTTTGTGTTTACGGGCAATATAGTCGGGGATAAGCTGCATGGGACCGGGTCGGTAAAGAGCTACCATGGCGATAATATCTTCAAACTCGGTCGGTTTGAGCATTTTTAAATATCTTTTCATACCGTCCGATTCCAGCTGGAAGACAGACGTACTGTTGCCGTCTTGCAGCAACTGGTAGGTTTTTTTATCGTCTTGGGGCAGATCTTGTATGTTAATTTTTTTATCGTGCACTGCGTAAATTCGAGCCAGCGTATCTTCTATAATGGTCAGGTTTTTTAAGCCCAGGAAGTCCATTTTTAAAAGCCCCAGACTTTCAATTGAGTGCATTTCGTACTGGGTGACGATATTTTTTTCGTTCTGGGTCGGGTGCTGTAGGGGCACGGAGTTTTCCAAAGGCTCTTTGGCAATCACTACCCCGCAGGCGTGGGTGGAGGCGTGGCGGGCCACGCCCTCCAGTTTCTTGGACAGGTCGATCAAGCGGCGAGTCTGCTCGTCCGTCTCGTAGGCTTGGCGGAACTCGTCTATCTTTTCCAGGGTCTGTTTCAGGGTGAAGCCGAAAGGAATCATTTTAGCGATCTGGTCACAGAAGCTGTAAGTGTAGCCTAAAGCCCGGCCCACATCCCTGACCGCGGCTCTGGCAGCCATAGTGCCGAAGGTGATGATTTGGGCGACTTTGTCCCGGCCGTATTTCTGGGCTACGTATTCAATCACTTCGTCCCTCCTTCGGTCAGTGAAATCAAGGTCAATATCGGGCAGGCCGGCTGTTCTACCCGGAGTCAAGAAACGTTCAAACAAAAGATTGTATTTCAAAGGGTCAACATTGGTAATATTGAGAATATAAGAGACGATTGAGCCGGCCGCTGACCCTCGGCCCGGACCGACCACGATTCGGTTCTCTTTGGCCCAATTAACGAAGTCCTGGACAATCAGGAAGTAAGAAGCAAAGCCGGTTTGCTTGATAACGTCAAGCTCGTATTCCAGCCGGTCAATGACTTCTTTCTTGGTTTTCGGATAGCGGTTTTCCAGCCTTTGGTAGCAAAGCTCTTTCAGATAATCGTCGGCCGTTTTGCCGTTGGGCACTTCAAAGTAGGGCAGCTGGGTTTTGCCCAAATCAAACTGGAAGTTGCACTGTTCTTTTATTTTTTGAGTATTTTCAATTGCCTGGGGCGTTTCTTTAAAGTCAGCCATCATTTTTTCCGGCGTTCTCAAAGAAAAGTCATCGGCTTTCAAAGTTAATCTTTCGGGATCATTATGATCGGCTCCTGTGTTAATCAACATCAGAATGTCCTGAGCTTCCGCATCCTCCGGTTTCAAATAATGAGTGTCGTTGGTCGCGACCAAAGGAATGCCGGTTTTTTTTGAAATGGCGATCAAGCCGTCGTTGACTTTCTTTTGGGGCGGCGAATTGGGATGGTGTTGTAGTTCCAGATAGAAATTGCCCGGCCCGAAAATCTCTTGGTATTTCAGGGCGGTTTTTTCAGCCTCTTTCAGATTTTTGGCAAGAATCAATTGGGGGATTTTTCCCTGGATGCAGGCTGACAAACCGATTAAGCCTTTAGAGTATTGGGCCAGCAGTTCTTCGTCAATCCTTGGTTTATAATAAAAACCCTCTAAATGGGCTTTGGTAACAAGTTTGACCAAGTTTTTGTAGCCTTGTTCGTCCTTCACTAAAAGAACCAGGTGGTATCTTTTATCATCAATATTCGGTCTCATCTGGCTCATCTTTTCTAAGGCCATATAGACTTCCGAGCCGATGATGGGCTTTATGCCTTTTTCTTTGGCTTTCTTGAAAAATTCAACTGCGCCATAGAGAACGCCGTGGTCAGTTACAGCCACCGAATCCATGCCCAGTTTCTTGACGTAATCTAAAAGCTCGTCAATCTTAGGCAGGCCATCCAGTAAGCTATAATGCGAATGCACGTGTAAATGCGTGAACTTCATATTATAATAGTATAATATGAGACGGCCGACTCTTCAAGAGGAGAAAAAATTATTAAAAAAAGGCTACCGAAGAATAGCTGGAGTGGACGAGGCGGGCCGTGGCCCCTTGGCCGGCCCGGTGTTTGCCTGCGCTATTTTAATTAAAAATTATCAGAAGCTAAACAATTTTAGCCGAATTAGGGATTCAAAAAAACTTTCAGCAAAAAAAAGAGAAGAATTCTACAGAATTTTTAAAAAGCATCCGGCGGTTGAATGGGGAATTGGTCGGGCTTCGGAAAGGACGATTGACCGGATCAATATTTTAGTAGCCACTAAGTTAGCTATGGTCAGGGCTGTCAGCAGCTTGGAGAAAAAAATGACCAAGGTTGATTTTTTGATTCTAGACGGCAATATGCTTTTGGATTTAGCTGTTCCCCAGAAAGCAATCATCAAAGGCGACGAAAAAGTGTTCTCCTGCGCTTTGGCTTCCATTTTCGCCAAGGTCACCCGGGACAGATTCATGGATAAGCAGGCTGATAAATATCCCGTTTACCGTTTTGAACAGCACAAAGGTTATCCGACCAAACTACACCGCCGATTGATTAAAAGGCACGGTCCGGCTGAAATTCACCGTAAAACCTTCAAGCTGGTTTAGGAGATTTGCTTTTTAGGCATATTTTTGTTAGATTAAATATTGTATGGCCGTACCAAAACAAAGACACACTAAATCGCGCCGCAATAAAAGAAGAATACATCTTTATCTTAAAGAGCGCTCTTTTGTTTCGTGCCCCAAGTGCGGTCAGCCCGTTTTACCTCATACGGTTTGTCAGAGTTGCGGTTATTACCAGGGGAGAGAGATGATTGATGTTCTCAAGAAACTGACTAAAAAAGAAAAGAAACAGAAAGAAAAAGAGCTGAAAACCAAAGAAGAGGCAGGGAAAAAGGAAACCAAAAAACAAGGAGGTTTAAGCTGGGAAAGGCTCTCAAAAAAGTAACATTTTATGGCTTCGCGTCATCTCTCACGTTCTATCGCTATGCAATCCCTCTACGAGTGGGATTTTTCCGGGCAGAAAAGCGATTTGGTTAAAATCGTTGAGAAGAATATTAAAGAATACGGCCCGGGCCTGGAAAACGTTGATTTCGTTTGGCAGTTGGTCAACGGGGTCAAGGATCATCTCTCTCAAATTGATAAAATCATTGAGAAAGCCGCTCCCGAATGGCCTTTGGACCAGATTACCATCGTTGACCGCAATGTTTTGAGAATGGGACTTTTTGAATTATTGTACGAGGATAAAGAAGAAGTGCCGCCAAAAGTGGCGATTAATGAAGCGATTGAGCTGGCCAAAACTTTCGGCGGGGAAAGCTCGGGTAAATTCATCAACGGCGTTTTGGGTACTGTTTTCAAAGAATTGGAAAATAAATAGTCTTTATGCACGATTTTTCCAAACTGGAGAAAAAACTAAAAATTAAATTCAGGAACAAAGACCTGCTTGTTCAGGCCTTTATCCACCGCTCTTACTTGAACGAGAATCCTGACTTCCGGCTTTTTCACAACGAAAGGCTGGAGTTTTTGGGAGATGCCGTTATTGAGCTGGTGGTGACCGAATATATCTTCCAGAAATATCCCAAAAAACCGGAAGGCGAGCTGACCAACTGGCGGGCCGCTTTGGTTAACGCCAAAATGCTCTCCAGCGTCGCTCAGAGGATCGGCTTTAATAATTTCCTTTTGTTGAGCAAGGGCGAGGCCAAGGAACTGGGCAAGGCCCGGCAGTATATTTTGGCCAATACCTTTGAGTCTTTTGTCGGCAGCCTGTATCTGGACCGGGGATACGAAATTTGCAGCCAGTTCATCAAAAAGTATTTGATTAAAGAACTGCCCCAGATTATCGCCACCAAATCTTTCAAAGACGCCAAGTCTCTTTTCCAGGAAAAAGCTCAGGAAAGAGCCGGCATTACTCCTACTTACCGAGTTGTCAAAGAATCTGGTCCGGATCACCAAAAGCAGTTCATTATCGGCGTTTTCCTTAGGTTGGAACTTGTAGCTAAGGGAGAGGGTTCTTCCAAGCAGGAAGCAGAAGAGGCGGCCGCCAAAAAAGCCTTGGCGGTCAAGCAATGGTGATTGACATTTAACTGTTTTTAAGTATAATTATTCCATATGTTAGTTATTCGTTTATTGAGAGTCGGCAAGAAAAATCAGCCTTCCTTCAAGATTGTGGTGACCGAAAAACAAAATCCACCTCGCGGTGGCCGTTTTGTCGAGGAAGTCGGTTTTTACAATCCCGTTACCAAACAGCTTGTGCTGAAAAAAGAAAGGGCGCAGTATTGGCTGGAACGGGGAGCTCAGCCGTCAGACACAATCCATAATTTACTGATTAAAGAGGGGGTTTTGCAGGCTGAGAAGATTTCGGTCCACAAAAAGCCCAAAAAGAAAGAAGAGAAAAAAGAAAAAGCGCCAGTAGCCAAACCAGAAGAAGCCCAAAAACCAGAACCGGCTGAGGCTGAACCGCAGAAAAAAGAAGAAGTAGCCAAAGAAGAAAAGCCTCAAGAGAAAAAAGACAAAGCCGAACCAAAACCTATTCCGAAAGAAGAGAAAAAAGAAGAAGTTCCGAAAGAAGAGCCGGCCAAGGAACAGAAATAGCGGGCCTGTAGCTCAACTGGCTAGAGCACCGCATTTGCAATGCGGAGGTTAAGGGTTCAAGTCCCTTCGGGTCCACCTTAATGTGAGCGAGGTCAATCCTCGCTCTTTTTAATATATAAGCTGTTTTTGAGTTATCCACAGGTAGAGGCTTTTTTGTTTCTCTGGCACTCTGTATAATATAGTAATCTTCGAAAAGGTCGAATTTAATTATTTAATATAATTAACCAAGGAATTAATATGATAACAAATTGGTATGACGTTACCCTAGCGAGACTGGAGGATCTCTGGGGCGGTTTCCTTGATTTTATTCCCGCTTTAGTCGGTGCCATCATTGTTTTCGTTATCGGCTGGTTTATTGCGGTCGGTATCGGCAAGCTGATTACCGAACTTTTAAAGAAGCTCAGATTCAACCGCGTTTTTGAAAGAGGCGTTTGGAAAGAAGCCTTGGCCAGGGCTGAATTCAAAATTGATGCGGCCGGTTTTATCGGCGCCATCATCAAATGGATTCTGGTCATCGTCTTTTTAATGGCCGCCGTGGAAATCCTGGGATTGAAAGAATTTGCCGGACTGCTAAAAGAAATTTTGGCTTATCTGCCCAACGTGGTGGTAGCTGCCTTTATTTTCGTGGTTGCGGTAATTCTGGCTGACATTCTGGAAAAAGTGGTCCGAGCCTCGGTTGAATCAATCAGAACTGGCTACGGTCAGATAGTCGGCGTGATTATCAAGTGGTCAATCTGGATTTTCGCTTTTTCCATCATTCTTGTCCAGTTGGGAGTCGGCGCAGCTTTAGTCCAAACCTTGTTTACCGGCTTGGTAGCGGTAATAGTGATTGCTGCCGGTATTGCCTTTGGTTTGGGTGGTAAAGATGTAGCAGCCGACATTTTGAAAAATTTCCAAAGGAAGCTTAAGGAATAGAAATCGTCTTTTAGAAGATTATTAAACAAATCTTCGCGGGCAAACTGCCCTGTGAGGATTTGTTTTCTTATTGAAACGTGATAATATTGAGGCAGAAATTCGGGCACTTAGCTCAGTGGTTAGAGCACTGTCTTCACATGGCAGGGGTCACAGGTTCGAGTCCTGTAGTGCCCACAGTTGACAAATTTTAATAATTTGTTATTATCCCCCGCGCAATAAAAATAACAGCTTATGTACTGGCTTTAGTAATTGCGGGAGTATTATTAATCGGTCTACTAGTCAGTTTGGCGGCAATTGTCGTCGGCTTAATAGCGGGAGTTCTGGCCTTCGTTTTAGCCATAATAGCAATCCTTGTCGTCCTGTTTGTAGCATTGGTAGCTGGATTGCTCGGGGTAATTATCGCCCTGATCCTGGCGCCTTTAGTCGGCCTTGCCTGCGGTGGGTTGTATCTTTTTACTATCCATCCGGCACTAATATCCATTCCCATAATCATTTTCTTATTAGTGCTCGGCGGAATCCGGTTAGGCCTGAAAGAAGATAGAGAGGGCATATACTTTAGATGGGGTTAACCTAAGACAGCTGAAATTCCTAAGATTATAGGGTCACATTTTACGGAGTGTGGCCTTTTTATTTTTGTGGTACAATAAATAAATGATGAGGCAGAATATTTTTATTCTTTATCTCCAGTGGCAGTTTTTAGATTCGGCCAAAAATATTTTATCTGGTTGGGGCAACTGTCTCAGATTCAATCTGAATTATTGGTCGGTTCCTTTATTGCTGCGTACTTGGTTCTCTCATTGGCGCCGGTACAAGTATTCCTACGGCCGGGGATTCAGTCCCAAGAGATATTTTGAGGCCTTCACTTTCAATGCGATTTCTAGATTTATCGGCGGGCTGATGAGGAGCATTTTGATTGTTTTCGGTATTTTCACCGAGATAATCGTTATTGTCTGCGGAGCCCTCGTTCTGATAATTTGGTTAATTTTACCCCTTCTTTTGGTCGGGGCATTTTTCTATGGATTCAAAGTTCTGTTTTGATTTGAAAAAAGCCAGAATCTACCAGGCCGTTAAGTGGTCAAGAAACCCCTGTTTTGTATTGGCCAAGTTTTCCAAAAAAGTATTTTTGGTTTTTTTTATAATTCCTTTCCTTTTATTCTTATACGGTTTTCTCGGCGGAAATTTTGCCGACCAGAGCAGCGCCGTTCTATTGGGACTGTCTTTAATATTTTTAGCGTTGACGATTGGATTTTGGCTGGTGCATTCCTTTTTTAATCTCAAGCTCAAAAAACCGATTCTGCCTTTCAATATCGAAACCGCCTTAAAAAAGTCAAAAGAGGTGAACTTGGCCGAATTTTTGGATCTTGGAACAGCTAAGGCAATTTATGCGGCGGATAAGTTCGCCCAGTCTGCCAAACTCCCGCCGACCAATTCCACCGTCCTGTTTCACTTCCTTCTTGAGAAAACTTCCGGCCTGGACTTTATTTTTTACCGGGATTTGCTGAACCTGAAAGAAATTAAATCAGCTTTGAAGAATAAGGTAAAAGAATATGAGGCGAAAGGCAAGGCCGGCGTCGGCTATTCCCAGGATTATAAAGACACCATTTGGGAGTCGCTGAAAATAGCCCAAAAAAGAGGCCATCAAAAAGTGGTGGTCGGGGACATTTTGAGTGCTTTGGCGGCTCACGATCCGGTTTTCCGAAAAGTTTTGATTGACGCCAATTTGAAAAAAGAAGACATCGAGAATTTAAGCTGGTGGCTGGAATCTTTGAGAAAGAGAGTCGAGGAGAGAAAAAAATGGTGGCAGTATGAAAATCTAATGAAGCGGGGCACTTTGGCCAAAGAATGGACGGCCGGCTACACCCTTAACTTGGACAGATATTCCACCGACTGGACCGAAACCGCCAAAAAACAAAGATTTCCAGAAATCATCGGCCATCAGAAAGAGATTGAGCAGGCCGAGCGGATTCTCGGCCGGCGGGAATACAATAATGTTCTATTGGTGGGGGAGCCCGGAGTGGGCAGAAAAGGAATAATACAGGGATTGGTCAAGAAATCGGTTTTGGGAGAGAGTTTGCCCGGCGTCAATTACAAAAGAGTGATTGAATTGGATATGCCCGCTTTGCTGGCTTCAATTTCTGATGTTGAAGAGGTTGAGGCCACTTTGGACAAGATTTTTCGGGAAGCAATTTCAGCCGGCAACATTGTCTTGGTGATTGACGAGTTTCATAATTTCATTTCGGTTAAGCCCGGACCGGGCAAAATAGACATTTCCGGCGTCATCTCCTCTTATCTACATTTGCCCGAATTCCAGATAGTGGCTATTACTACCTACGCCGGTTTGCACAGGAATCTTGAACAGAATTCTTCCATCTTGAATCTTTTCGCAAAAATTGAAGCGGCCGAGGTTTCCGAAAGAGAAACCATGATGATTCTGGAAAATCTCACCTTGGCTTTAGAGCAAAAATACAAACTTTTTATCAGTTATCCGGCCTTAAGGGAAATTGTTGCTTTGACGGCCCGCTTTATGCCTTCTTTGCCTTTTCCCAAGAAAGCGGTTGATCTGCTGGATGAATTGGTGATTTACGTCAAAAAATCAACCAAGGACAAAGTAGTTTTGCCCCGACACGTCGCCAAAATTATTACTGAAAAAACAGAAGTGCCGGTTGGCGAGCTTGAAGGCAAAGAAAAAGAGGTTTTGATGAATCTGGAGAAATTGATCCATCAAAGGATTATCAATCAAGACGAAGCGGTCAAAGAGGTTTCCACCGCGTTGAGGAGGGCGCGGGCCGAAGTGACCGTCCACAAAGGTCCCATGGGTACGTTTCTGTTTTTGGGTCCGACCGGCGTGGGCAAGACCGAAACCTCCAAAGCATTGGCCCAAATTTATTTCGGGTCGGAAGCGCGTATGATCAGGCTGGATATGTCAGAGTTTCAGGCAGTCAAAGACATATCTAGATTAATCGGTGGCAAGGGCGAGGAAGGCTTGTTGACTACGCCGGTCAGGGAATCTCCTTTTTCCCTAATCCTTTTGGACGAAATCGAAAAAGCCCATCCCAACATCCTGAACTTGTTCTTGCAGGTTTTGGACGAAGGATTTTTGACGGACGGCTTGGGCCAGAAAGTTGATTTCAAAAACTCCATCATTATTTCAACGTCCAACGCCGGCTACCAAATTATTCTGGCTGCCTTAAAGGAAAAAGCCGAATGGCCGTCGGTCAAACAAAAACTCTTGGATTATATTTTTGAAAAAGGTATTTTCCGGCCCGAGTTCATTAACCGGTTTGATGCTGTGGTAGTTTTCCAGCCCTTATCCAAAGAAAATCTTTTGGCGATTGCCGAACTGATGCTCCAGTCGTTGAAGAAAAATCTTAAGGAAAAGGGCATAGATTTTAAAATTGCCCAGCCTTTAAAAGAGAAAATCGTTGAGCTGGGATATGATCCGACTTTCGGAGCCAGGCAGATGAGGCGGGTTATCCAGGACAAAGTTGAGAACGCTTTGGCTTCTGCCCTTTTGTCCGGCAAGCTGAAAAGGGGCGATAAAGTTGAAGTTGATCCGGTCAGTTTCGCCCTCAAGATTTAAATACATATATTATGCTGACCAAAAGCTACCTTGTTTTTTTAATTTTCCTCCTCTTTGCCTTAATCGGCGGAGGAATTTTTATTTACAATTATTGGAGAACCGTAATTTCTTTTCAACCGTCCGGAGGACAGGATCCGGTTACAACCGAGACAGACGAGGAAACAGGGGAATCAGAACCGGGAAATCAACTGGCCGAGGAATTGGCCGAGAAGGCCCGAGAAATTATTGAACAGTCAGAAGAAGTTATTACCGAAACCCAAAAGTTTATTGAAGAAGAGAAGGAAAAGCTGGTTTTAATAGCGCTGGCCAAAGAAAAGTCTCGGCAGGTCAAAGGGCTTTATATTAATGAATTTGTCGCCAACTCTCAAAGCCCAGCGGCTTTTAATGCCCGGCAGACCATTAAAGACCTGCTCGATGAAACCGAACTGAACGGCGTGGTGATTGATGTCAAGGAAGCCTATGGTCTCAACCTGCCGGATTCTTTGAAGGAATTAATAAATGAATTTCACCAGAAAGATATTTGGGTGGTTGCCAGAATCTGCGCTTTTCGCGATTCTTCTTTGGTTGAAGAGAGTCCCGATTTATATCTCAAAACAATATTAACCTCAACCAGCACCCCGGCCACTACCACGGAAGAAGTCTGGCAGGATTCCAGCGGGCAACATTGGTTGGATCCCAAAAGTTCCCAAGTACAAGATTATTTGGTTGATTTTTCTAAAAAAGTGATTGATTTCGGGTTTGATGAGTTGCAGTTTGATTATGTGCGTTTTCCGTCTGACGGCGATGTCGAAAATATTATTTATCCAACTTATGACGGGCAGGAAGAAAAACATCAAGTTATCGGAGATTTCTTTTCAAATCTTGCCGATAATTTAAGAGATTACAAACCTTCAATCATTCTTTCGGTTGATTTATTCGGTTATATTGCCACGCAATATCAGGCTTTGGATATCGGCCAAAGATTGGTTGACGCTGCTTCTATTTTTGACTATGTTTCTTTTATGCTTTATCCCAGTCATTTTTATGGCGGGTTCTCGGTTGATGAAGATGTGGAGCGGGGACTGCCTGCTGTATTTTTCCCTTATGACGATGAAGATATTAATCAAGTGGTTTCCAATCATCCTTATGAGATCGTTTCAAGGTCTATTTTTTCCGCCGTTGACCTTCTTTCTTTGCTTGATTCTCAGACTCAGATTCGGCCCTGGTTGCAAAATTTTAATTTAAATTCTGATACGTCGCGCGGTATTTATTACGACGCTGAAAAAGTCCTCGCTCAAATCCAGGGAGCCGAAGAAGCCGGGGCTTCTGGCTGGTTGTTGTGGAATCCGTCCAATATTTATACTGCTAAAGCCCTTAATCCTTAAAATAGGGGTCAGAAACTCTATTTTTATATTAAAATAAGGTCAATTGTGGAAAAGATGTGGATAAATAGCCTAAATTAGGCTATTTTTTGTTATTTTGGTTAGGTTGACGAAGTCTTTGGGGTGGGAGATAATGTAACTGTAGTGGAAAATTGTGGATAAGTATGGGGATAAATAGCCTAAACTGGGGATAACTTATGCTTATTGGTGAATACATCTATACTATTGATCAAAAAAAGAGATTATCCATTCCAGCCAAATTCCGGGCTGAATTGGGCAAAAAAGCGGTTTTAACCAGAAGCCTTGATAATTGTTTAGTTATTTATCCCTTAAAGGAATGGCAGAACCTTTCCCAGAAACTGGAATCCTTGCCAGCCGGTAAGGTTGATGCCAGGGGATTCATTAGAATCATGTTGTCGGGTGCGATTGATGTAAGTTTTGACAAGTTGGGGAGAGTGTTGATTCCCGACCACTTGAAAAAATACGCTTTTCTGGAGAAGAATGTGGCCCTAATCGGGCTTTCCAATAAAATAGAGATTTGGGACGAGGCCAGATGGCAGGAGTACAAAGACAAGAGGGAAAAGACGGTTGGTGAAATGGCCCAGGAGCTGGGCATCTAATTATGCACGTTCCGGTTTTACAAAAAGAAGTCCTTCAATATTTAGGACCCAAGCCCAATGAGAATTTTATTGACTGCACTTTCGGGGGCGGGGGACACAGCTTGGCTGTTCTGGAGAAAATATCGCCCCGGGGAAAAATCTTGGGGATTGATTGGAGCTTTGAGATGGTGCGTGATTCCAGAAAAACTCCCAACCTGATTCTGGTTTGCGATAACTTTGCCAATTTAAAAGAGATCGTCAAAGAAAATAATTTCAATCGGGTCCACGGCATTCTCTTTGACCTAGGTATGAGTTCGTGGCATCTGGAAAATTCAGGCCGGGGATTCTCGTTCCAAAAAAAAGAACCCTTGGACATGAGATACAATACCGAGTATCAGTTGACAGCCGAAAAAATAATCAATTACTGGTCCAAGTTCGATCTTGAAAAAATATTGAAAGAATACGGCGAGGAAAAATTCGCCCAGGACATAACCGAGCAGATTACTGAAGAGAGGAAGCAAAAGCCGATTCAAGACACTTTACAGCTCGTTGCCATAATTAAAAAAGCAGTGCCTAAGGCATATTTAAGAGGAAGAATTCACTTTGCAACCAGAACTTTCCAGGCCCTGAGAATAGCTACGAACGACGAATTGGGTAACCTGGAGAGCGTGCTCCCTCAAGCTTTGGAGGTTTTGGAGACCGGGGGGCGGCTGGTGGTGATTTCTTTCCATTCGCTGGAGGACAGGATTGTGAAAAACTTTTTCAAAAACGAGCTGCTGAAACCTTTAAACAAAAAGCCGGTTGTGCCCGCGTTTAAAGAAATTAAAATTAATCCCCGGGCCAGATCGGCCAAGTTAAGAGCGGCGATAAAACTATGAACAATATTTTAACCCTAAAACCAGTCAGTCTGCGCCTACCTAATATCAGGAGCCAATTCAGCTTGAGAACTTGGCTTATCTTAAGTCTTGTTTTGGTCTTATTTTTGCTGGGTTGCTACATTTTCCAAGTGAACGGGCTGACCGAGGCTGGTTTTTATATCTCCAGCCACGAGAAACAGATAGCCGAGTTCAGCCAGGAAAGCCAGATTTTATCGGCCAATTTCACCAGTCTCAGCTCCCTGACTAATTTGGAAGCACTCTTGGCCGAGATGGATTACGAAGCAGTCGGCCAGGTCCACTATTTGAGAATGCCCGGTACAACCGTATTGGCCAAATAATTATGAAGAACTGGCGAATCAACCTGGTTTTAATCTTTATTTGTCTTTTCGCCGCGACCATTCTTGGTCGTTTGTTTTTTTTGCAAGTTTTAAATTATGACTATTACGCCGCTTTAGCCAAAGGTCAGCAGATTCTTTCCAAAAACTTGGAAGGGGAGAGGGGTGATATATTTTTCCAGAACCAAGAATATCCCATTGCCACCACAAAAACCTATAGTTTGGTTTACATATCACCCAAGGAAATTCCCATTGAGAAACAAGCCGAGATCGCCCGGACTTTGAGCGGAATGCTCGGGGTTAACGAAGCGGTTTTGCTGGAAAAAGTTCAGCAGGATAGTCTTTACGAGCTGGTCAAAGAAAGAATCAGCCAAACGGAATTGGAGGAGTTGGAGGCGGCGGAATTGGTCGGTGTCTATACCAGGGACGAAAATATGCGTTATTATCCCTACAACGAATTCGCCGCCAATATTCTGGGCTTTGTTAACAAGGAAGGTGAAGGCCAGTACGGGGTTGAGGAATACTGGGACAATGTTTTAAAAGGAGAGGGAGGATTTTTGGCCGGGGAAAGAGGGCCGTTGGGTTATTTGTTTCTTTCCCAGGACACGGTCAGCGCTTCTCGCGGTCTGGATATTGTTTTGACGATTGATTACAACATTCAGTATTTGGCGGAAAGGCTTTTGCGGGAAGCCGAAGAGAATCTTCAGACTGACGGCGGCCAGATTATTGTGATTGAGCCTGCTTCGGGAAAAATACTGGCTCTGGCCAACTCGCCCGGTTTCAACCCCAACGAATACGCTGGAGAAAATGATTTCACTATTTTCCAGAACGACGCCATCCAGAAGATTTTTGAACCGGGTTCTGTTTTCAAGCCCATAACCATGGCCGCGGCTCTGGATGCGGGTAAAATTACTCCCCAGACAACTTATTTTGACCCGGGCTGCTACGAAGCCAGCGGGTACGAGGTTTGCAATTACGAAGAAAGAATTTATCGGGGAGAAAACGACACCGGCGAGTTGACCATGACCAATGTGCTGGAAAAATCAATCAACACCGGAGCGGTTTTCGCCGAAAGGGAACTTGGCCACAATAATTTTTTGAAATACGTTGAGAAGTTCGGCATTTTTGAAGAGACCGGCATTGACCTTTGGGGGGAGATTTCTCCTGCCAACACCGAGTTCAAACAGGGAAGGGAGATAAACTTTGCCACCGCCTCCTTTGGCCAGGGGATTGAGATGACCCCGATCCAGCTGGTCAGGGCTTTCTGCGCGATTGCCAACGGCGGCACGCTCATTACCCCTTACCTGGTTGAAACCCAATTTAAAAGCACTGATAATGTAATTTCTTCTCAAACTGCTTCCAAATTGACGGCCATGCTGGTGAGCGTGGTGGAAAACGGATTCGGCAAAGCGGCTCAGGTTCCCGGTTACTGGGTGGCTGGCAAAACAGGGACAGCCCAGATTTCCTATTCTGCTTTGGACATAAGCAAGGAAGGATATTCGGACAAAACCTGGCAGAGCTTTGTCGGCTATGCCCCGGCCTTTGACCCCAAATTCCTGATTCTGGTCAAGCTGAATGATCCGGCCACCAACACGGCCGAATATTCGGCCGTGCCAATTTTCCAGAAGTTGGCCAAATACATTATTGATTATTATCAGATTCCGCCCGACCATGAATAAAATATTGTTAAAAATCTTATTTTTCTGGCAGAAGCCCAAAATAGCGGTTGTAACAGCCGGTAATTTGGAATTAGTTAGGAAATTCATCTTCCGAGTTTTAGGCAATCCGGTTCTGTTGGAAAAGAAAGTGCTGATAACCAATTACCGGGAGCAGTTTTTGCCGGGTAAGAAAAAATTCCTGGTTCTGGACTGGGACGACGAGAATATCAGGAGAATCGGCCGGCCGGATTCAGTTAAGGTTCTGACTTTCGGTTTCCGGGCCGATGCTGATTTCCGGGCGTCGGACGTTAGGATCAACGGCGGCATCAATTTTAAAATAAACTATCAGGGGAATATCGTGCCAGTCTGGCTGGAGAATTTCTCCGGCCAAGAGCACATTCACGCAGCTCTGGCCGCAGCCGCCGTGGGAGAGATTCTTGACTTAAACCTAGTTGAAGTTTCCGAAGCCTTGAGGGATTTGCAGTAGTGTGCTAAAGTGCAATTGCGTCAAAATTATAAGGGGGTGATGCTTATTTAATAGTTCTTTTCAGTTTATTTATGATTTCATATAGATTGAGAAGGAGGAACTCTTGGCCAATAAACACTCTAAAAATGGTCGTTCGCAAACTACTTATTCTCAATATTGCTGTTCGCAAGAAATGCTGGAGGTAGATAATAAATGGAGAATATGTGAAATCTGCAAGACAGTGATTCACCGCAAAAGAAAACATAACGGTTCTTTAAATGAAATCATTCATTTGCCGGGGAGTAAAGTAGCTCTTCGGATAGAAAAAAGAATGATGATAAAAATATCAGCACCGTTGAAGGCGTTAGCTCAATCATAAAAAATTAAGTTCATTTCTGCCATCCGCCGTATAATCCGGATGGCTTTTTATTTGTTTTTGTGCTAAAATAACACCGGCACAACTTATACCAAGGAGGTGATGATCCAAATACTCGGGAAAGGAGGCGGAGAATGGTAATATCTCAATCTCAAAACAACCAGGCAATCCTTAAAAACATCCGAAAGGCGAGAATCCGCCTTTGGCGCGTGGTTCAAATCCATCGAATGAATAATTTCCGCGAATGCTTTGAGCAGGATCAAAAGCAGGAAAAGCAAGAGACCAAAGACTGTTGGAAAAAAGTCCAGCAGCATATGGATTTCGGTAAAAGCGGCCTAGGTCTGGCCGATGAGTATATGCGGAAATTCAATCAATCTATAGTTGAGGAAATAAAGAAGGGCAAAAGCCCCCAAGAGATACTGCGTCTATTAATCGGGGAGAACAGTAAAAAATAATGGATCATCACCTCTCTCCCACGGCCCCATCGTCTAGTGGTTCAGGACGCGTGCTTCTCAAGCATGTAACCCGGGTTCAAATCCCGGTGGGGCCACATTCGTAGAAAGGCTTTTAATTGGCCTTTTTTTCGTTTACAATAATATAATGCAAAACAACTGGCACAGTCTTTCCTGGGAACAGTCGGTCAGGGTTCTTGAATCCGACATTAAGCAAGGCTTGACCGAGAAGGATGTTCTGGCCAGACAGAAAGACGGCCTTAACGTTCTGCCCGAAGAGAGGCCTTTGTCGAAGCTGAGGATTTTCTTTGAGCAGTTAAGAAGCCCGCTTATCTATATTCTGATTGTGGCCGCTTTAATCAGTTTATTTCTGAAAGAGTGGGCTGATTTTATTGTGATTGCCGGCGCCATACTTTTGAATACAATCGTGGGCTATTTTCAAGAGAACAAAGCCAGCCGGGCCTTGCAAGAATTGAAAAAAGTGGTCAAGGTTGAGGCCGAGGTTATCCGGGGAGGCAACGAGCTGAAGATTGACTCGCAGGAGCTGGTGCCCGGCGACATCATTGTTTTGACTTCGGGTAATAAGGTGCCAGCCGACGCCAGGATAATCCAGGCCAACAACCTAAAAGTTAACGAATCGCCTTTGACCGGCGAATGGCTGGTCGCCCAAAAGACCGCTGAGGTTTTGGCCGATGACACGCCTTTGGCTGACCGGGACAACATGGTTTATATGGGCTGTACAATGGAGGATGGCAAAGGCAAGGCTGTGGTAACCGCTATCGGTCAGAATACTGAAATGGGCCGCATTGCCTCTTTGGTCAAAACAACCGCCGAAGACAAAACTCCTTTGCAGAAGAAATTAGCCAGGTTCAGCAAATTGGCCGGCATTATTGTGGCCATAATTTCGGTGGCTATTTTTGTCGGGGGAGTATTGAGAGGCAAGGAAATAATTGAGATGTTCATGACTTCGGTGGCCGTAGCCGTGGCCGCCATTCCCGAAGGCTTGCCCGTGGCCATGACCGTTATTCTGGCTTTGGGCATGCAGCGGATTCTAAAAAGGAAAGGCTTGGTCAGAAAACTGATTGCGGCCGAAACCCTGGGTTCAACTTCAGTCATTGCCACTGACAAAACCCTGACTTTGACCGAAGGAAAAATGGAAGTGGTGGAAACTATTGTTTTGGACAAAATGATTGGTGGGGAAAGAAAGATTGCCTGGCGGGATTCTTTTCGCCAGGATTTCAACAAAGACCAGATCCTTTTAATGAAGATTTTCACCCTGGCTAACGAAGCTTTTGTGGAAAATCCCCACGATCCCTATCCGCTCTGGCGGGTCAGGGGTTTGCCGACCGATAAAGCTCTGTTGGTGGCTGGGGCCGAGGTTGGGTTCAAAAAAGATGATTTGGAAAAAGCTTATTATAAGGTGAACGAATTGCCCTTTAACTCCGAAAACAAATTTGCCGCCTCCCTTATCCAGACTGATCCGATTTTCCTTAAAGATAAATCATTAAGCAAAACCAAGATTTCTTTAATCAGGGATCCTATTATCGAGGGAGGCGAGCAGGTTTTATTCGTTATCGGCGCGCCGGAAAAGCTTCTCAGTTTTTCCAGTCACGTTCAAAAAAACGGCCGGCCGCACAAGTTGGATGAAAAAACCTTCGCCCGGCTGAACCTGGAACTGGAGGATTTAACTAAGAAAGGGTTGAGGGTGGTGGCCGCAGCTTACAAAGAAATCAAAAAACCAAAAGATGAAAATTCAGATTTGGCAGAGGAGGTGGTTGAACTGACTTTTGTCGGCTTTATGGGTTTGAAAGATCCTGTTCGGGAAGAGGCGAAAGAAACCATCAAGATCTGTCAGCGGGCCGGTATGAAACCGATTATCGTTACCGGCGACCACTTGCTGACCGCCAAGGCAGTGGCTGAGGAGCTCGGTTTTAAGATTAAAAAAGAAAATATGATTGAGGGCAAAGATTTGGATGAAATGTCAAAAGAGGAATTTCAAAAAAAGGTCAGAAACATTAATATTTACGCTCGGGTTGAACCCCGGCACAAATTAAAGATTATCGAAGCCTGGCAGCAGCGGGGAGAAGTGGTGGCTATGACCGGGGACGGGATCAACGATGCGCCGGCTTTAAAAAAAGCCGATATCGGCGTATCTTTGGGTTCAGGGACCGACGTGGCCAAAGAAGTGTCTGATTTGGTTCTCCTGACAGACAATTTCAACATTATGGTGGCGGCGGTGGAAGAGGGCCGGGCCATTATTGACAATATAAGAAAGGTGATGATCTATTTGCTTTCCGACTCCTTTACCGAAACCCTGCTGATTGGCATCAGTATTATTCTGGGCTGGCCTTTGCCGGTGACCGCGGTCCAGATTTTGTGGGTCAATCTGATTGAAGATGGTTTGCCCAGTTTGGCTTTAGCTTTTGAGCCGAAAGAAAAAGACGTTCTGCAGAGAAAGCCCGAAGGGAAAAAGAACCGTCTTTTTAACAACGAGATGAAAGCCATTATTTTTATCATTGGCTTGCTGACTGATTTTATTTTAGTGGGGCTTTTGTGGTGGCTGCTGCGGCAGGGCTGCGAGACGGCTTACGTCAGGACAATGATTTTCGGCGGCTTGGGGATTAATTCTCTTTTTTACATCTTTTCCTGCAAAAGCCTGAGAAGGAATATCTGGCATATCAACCTCTTCTCCAATAAGTTTTTGGTCCTGGCGGTCCTGTTCGGTTTTTTTATGCTGGCAGCCGGCATTCATCTGCCGGTTCTCCAGACTCTTTTGAGAACAGTTTCGCTGGGGCCTTTGAGCTGGCTGGTTCTTTTGGCTTTCGGCCTGTCAAATGTTATCTTGATTGAAGTGGCTAAATATTATTTCATCGTTAAAAAGAAGACTTAAATATGATCTGGCCAAATATTTTAATTTTTATCGTTTCCTGCGCGGTCCTAATCCGTTCGGGCGTTTGGCTGGTACGCAGCCTGATCAGGATTGCCAAGTATCTGCGCATGACCGAATTCGTGGTGGCTTTTATCCTGATGGCTTTTGCCACTTCTGTCCCAGAGCTTTTCGTCGGCGTTATGGCAGCCCTGCACGGCCAGCCACAGCTTTCCTTCGGCAACGTGATCGGTTCGAACATCATTAACCTGACTTTGGCCGTGGCCATCGGTGTTTTTGTTGCCAAAGGGTTGAAGTGCGAGGGCGCGGTAATCCGGCGCAGCACTATCTACACTATGGTACTGGCTTTTCTACCCATTTTGCTGATGCTGGACGGCAACATTTCCCGGATGGATGGGGTGGTTCTGCTTTTGGCCCTGGCTTTCTATCTGCAGCGTCTTTTCCATCAAAAAGAAAGATTTACCAAGGTCTTTAACAATGCTTTGGGCAAGGGTTGGTCGAGGTATAAAGTTTTCCTGAAAGACCTGGGAGTGTTTTTAATCGGTCTTGTGTTGTTATTATTGTCGGCTGAAGGAATTGTTTGGTCAGCCAGCAACTTGGCCATGGCTTTCAATCTGCCTTTGGTGATTATCGGCGCCCTGATGGTGGCTTTGGGCACCAATCTGCCCGAAATTGTTTTCGGCATCAGAGCCATTACCTTAGGCCACAAAGACATGGTATTGGGCAATTTACTGGGTTCGGTGGTGATTAACTCCACCTTGGTCTTGGGGGTGACGGTTTTAATTTATCCTTTGTATATTGCGCAGTTCGCTCCTTATATCAGCGGCATCGCTTTCGTTATAGCGGCCGTTTTATTCTTTTTTATCTTTGCCCGGACCGGCCGGGAAATCAGTCGCAAAGAGGCTGTATTTTTGCTTTTAGTTTATCTTGCTTTTGTAATGGTTGAGATTTTCTTAAAATAATCTCTTTTTAGGGTTGGGATTTTGACGAGACAGGGCAAGAATGATAAGATGTTTTTATGGATGGTTTTTTTTCTCAAATTGCCGACTATTTGTTTTTAATTACCTTGTGCGTCGGCTTTTTAATAGGACTATTTTTTTATTGGCTGAAAAAGTCAAGAGTCGACAAAACCCAGTCAGCCGATATCAGGGATCTGGAAAGGCGCCTGACCGATTTAATGATCGGCCAGCTCAAGGAAATCAGGGACAGCCAGTTGGGTACATCACAGGAAATGCACAAACAGATTTCCTCTTTTACCAAGGAGGCGACGCAAATCAGAGAAGATTTGAAACAGGTTCAGGAAAGGGTTAAGGATGTTTCCTCTTTCCAGGAAATTTTCAAAGCGCCCAAACTGCGAGGCCAATGGGGCGAGGCTTCTTTAGAGCACATTTTGTCCCAGCATTTTCCGGCCGAATTATACAAAAAACAGTATTTGTTTTCTTCCGGCGAGCAGGTTGATGCTGCCTTGAAACTGCCTGACGGCAAAATTCTGCCGATTGACGCCAAATTTCCTTCCGAGAACTTTATTAAAATGGTTGAGGGCACCGGCAATGAAAAAAATGCTTTTCAGAAAAGATTTATTGAAGACATTAAGGGCCATATTGATAAAATTGCCTCAAAGTATATAATACCGGCAGAGTCCACGGTTGAGTTCGCCCTGATGTACATACCAGCCGAAGCCATTTATTACGAAATAGTCAACAATATCGGGCGGGAATTCGACTTGGCCGGCTATGCCATGGGCAAGAAGGTTGTTATAACCTCTCCCAACACCATTTATCTGACTTTGAGAACCGTGGAGCACTGGTTCAAGGATACGCAGATTTCCCGGCAGACCCAGGAGATATTGAAGAGGCTGGACAGGGTTCAGCAGGACGCTTCAAAGCTGATGAACGATTTCCGGAAATTGGGCTCCCATTTGAGAAACGCTGTTTCTTCCTACGACAGTTCGGAAAAGCGCTTAAGTATCTTTTCCGACAAAGTCGAAAGATTAAAAGAATTCAAAGAGCCGAAAAAATTAAAGAGCAAATAAAATATGTTAGCAGTTATCAAAACCGGCGGGAAACAATATCTTGTTTCGCCCGGCGATAAAATAAAAATAGAGAAATTGAACAAAAAAGAGGGGAGTGAAGTTACTTTCTCCGAAGTTTTATTATTGGAGAAACAGAAAAAAATTGAGATCGGAGACCCTTTGGTCAAAGGCGCCAAGGTGACTGCCAAGGTTTTAAAACAAGGCAAGGGTAAAAAAGTTATTATTTTCAAATACAAGTCGAAAAAACGATATCATTTAAAAAAGGGCCATCGTCAGCCCTTTACCCAAGTCGAGATATTAAAGATAGGATAGAATCTTAAAATCTGAATAAGAAAGGAGGAATTTATGGAGGTAAGGGCGCGAACGCGCAAGCTGGCAGACTTAACTCTGGATAATTACCAGAAGCTATTGGTTTTTCTCTATATAACTGAAAAAAACAATATCTTTATCCCTGTGAAGCGCCTGGAAAGCCTCGTTTACTTAATCGGCTGTTTGGGAGTTATTGATTTCGATTATGGCTTTCAATTTATTCCCTGGACCAGTAGCGAATTAAGGGTTCCAGTCAGCGCTGAATTGAAAGCAGGTATGCGCAAGGCAAGATTGTCAGGCTATCTGGAATGGGAAGAATCAGTTCTTTTCTACCGAAGAGGGGAAAGCTGGGTCTTAGAAAACGTTGTTGCTGAAATTAATGATTTTGAGGTTATTGAAGAAAAAATTCAGCAGCAGGCTTGTTTATTTTTAGATATGCCCAACGAAAAGTTGCTTGAAGCGGTTGAGCATTACCGTGCCCAAACATAAAAGTCCTCGGCGGATTGCCAGGGACTTTTTTATTTTCTACCTTCCAGTGCTGAACCCAGAGTTTCTTCATCAGCGTATTCCAGCTCGCTACCGACTGGCAATCCTCGGCCCAGCCGGGTGATCTTTTTATTCAAAGGTTTTAAGATTCTTTCCAAATAAAGGACGGTGCTTTCGCCTTCAGTGGTCGGATTGGTGGCGATGATGATTTCCTGGATTTCGGGATTTTCAGCCCTTTTTAAAAGCTCTTCCGTTCTTAGGTTTTTGATATCTTCTTGCTTTAACTTGGCCACCGTGCCTCCCAGAATAAAATAGCGTCCCTGGTACTTATGAGTCTTTTCCAGCGGCACTAAATCTGTTTCTTTTTCAATAACACAGAGCAAGGATTTGTCCCTTTTTGGATTGCGGCAGATTTCGCAAAGCTCTTCCTCACCCTCAAACGGCTGAAAACAGAAAGAGCAGAATTTCACTTTTTCTTTTAAAGTAGAGATTGATTGAGTTATTTCGTTTATTTCTTCTTTTGAAAGTTTGAGTAAGTAGAAAACGAAACGGGCCGCGGTCCGCGGTCCTACGGTCGGAAATTTGGCAAAAATGCTGATTAGTTTTTGGATAAGAGGGGAATACATAATTAATCCTGTTCTTCCTTTTCTAAGTTGCGGAAGGTGACTCGCTGGCTGTCAAAATACAACTTTATGGCGCCGATGGGGCCGTTGCGGTGCTTGGCGATGATAATTTCAGTCGTGTTTTGGGGAACAGTTTCGCCCATTTCTTTTTCCCGGTAGATAAACAAGACAACATCGGCATCCTGCTCAATAGCGCCGGTTTCTCTCAAGTCGGAAAGCCTTGGCTTGGACGGAGTGCGCTGTTCAACTGCTCGGGAGAGCTGCGATAAGGCTAAAACCGGAATATTCAGCTCTCTGGCCAGGCCCTTTAAAGAGCGGGAGACTTCGGTCATTTGCTGGACCATGCTGGCGGCAAAGGTTCTCGGTTCCATCAGCTGCAAATAGTCAACAACAATAAGCCCCAAGCCCTTATCGGCCTGCAAGCGGCGGGCCAGCGACCTCATTTGTAGAATATTGGAAGTAGCGGCATCGTCAATATAAATAGGAGCTTCAGAAAGGACTCCCAAGGCGTTCTGGATTTTCATGAAGTCATTATCAGGGCCTTCACTACTCAGCCTGCCGGTTCTTAACCGCCACAAATCAACATTAGCTTGAGCAGCAATCAATCTGTCAACAACCTGGTCTTTGGCCATTTCCAGACTGAAAATGCCGACTGGTATCTTTTGGTGGGTAGCGACATTCCTGGCAATATCAACGGCCAGGGCCGATTTACCCATACTGGGTCGGGAAGCGATAATTATCAAATCCGATTTTTGCAGGCCGGCCAAGATATTGTCTAAATCCTTAAAACCGGTCGGCAGTCCTCTCATTTCTCCGCCGTGCTTTGACAACCTGTCCAGTCTTTCAAAAGCTTCTTCTAAAGAGTCCTTGACCGGCACAAAAGCCTGGGTCAGGGATCTTTGGGCGATGCTGAAAATTCTTTTTTCGGCGCTGTCCAGCAATTGGTCAGTGTCTTCAGTCTCGTTGTACCCCATCAAACCGATTTCGTGGGAAGCGTCAATCAAATCCCTCAGAATCCTTTTTCTCTGCACGATTTTGGCGTAGCTTAAAACGTGGGTGGCCGTGGGTACAGTGTTGATCAGCTCGGTCAGATAGGCGTTGCCCCCGATTTCTGCCAGTTTCTCTTTTTCTTTGAGGCGGTTGGCCAGCGACAGTAGGTCAATCGGCTCTCTTTTCTCAAATATGTCGGCCATGGCCTGGTAGATTTGCTGGTGGATTTCTTTGTAGAAATCTCTGGCCTGGAGAAAATCGACCACTTTCAAAATAGCGTTTTTATCCAGCATTAAAGCACCCAAGAGAGATCTCTCGGCTTCAACACTTTGGGGAGGTATTTTGTCGGGTAATTCCTCTGGCATAGACTATATTTTAACTTACCACGCTGTTATTGGGTTGGCAAGTTGAATGCCTTTTGATAAAATCTATCAATGAATCATAGTTTCAAGAATCTGGAGAAACAGACTAAAATCTATTATTCCACCTCGACCGGGCCGGGCGGACAGAGAAGAGACAGAAAAAAAACAGGGGTTAGGATGCATCATCTGCCCTCGGGCATTATAGTTAGAGTTGACCGGATAACTTCTCAAGCCCAGAACAAGAAAATAGCCTTCCGGATTCTTAAAGAAAGATTACTTAAGCTTCGTCAGCCCAAAAAAAAGAGGATTGCAACAAGAATTCCCCGATACATAAAAGAAAAAAGAATCAAGAGAAAGAAATATCATTCCCAGAAGAAAAAAATGCGCAAAAAAGGTTCGTTATTGACAAATTCTTAATAGGAATGTATAATAGGTATGCTTAAAAATATTAAGTGAGGAGGTGATAATAATGAGACATGAAAGAATAGTAGCATTTTTGACCGGATTACTTGCTAGATACAAGATGAAACCTAATCATCTAGCTAAGAAGATCGGTGTTAGCCATGCCACTGTCCTTCGCTGGCTCTCCGGAGAAGATAAACCCAACGTGAAGCATTGCTACGAATTGGCTAAATTTAGTGGCACTTCACTCTGTACAATTCTCTATATGGCTGAGCATATCAAAACTGATATTACCGAAGAAGATAGCTTGCCGCCATTCCGGGAGTATATGGAGCGAAAGTATCCGGAAGTGTTACCGGAAAAAGTAATCGTCGTTCTAGAGGAATTCGTTAGTCCGCAAGAATGAGTTGATGCTTCAAAAAAAGAGACGTTTCTTTAACGAGAAGCGTCTCCTTTTATTTTACAGCTTAAGTTTTCAAACCTTCTTTAGTTTGGAGCCTTTTTTAGTATCCTCAACCCACCAGCCCAGGTTAGTGATTTCTTTTCTTATTTCATCAGCCTTTTGCCAGTTGTTCTGTCGCCTGTATTTTTCTCTTTGTTTGATTAAGTCAATGATCTTTTTCGGTACAACTTGTTTCATTTTTGGCCAGAAAATGAAGTTGAAAAAACGGTCTATTCCTTGAAAGAACTTTAATATTTCTTGAGAGTCATTTTTAGTAAGATTACCTTCGTTGATTAAAGAATTGCCTTTATTAATTAGCTCGAAAGTAACAGCCATGGCTTGAGGCGTATTAAAGTCGTCGGCCATGGCTTTTTCAAATTCTCTCTTGTATTTTAAGACAAAGCCTTTTTTGTTTGACTGGGATTTGATTGATTTCAGTTTATCAATAAATTCATCCACCCGGGCCAGTTCTCTTTTGGCCTGGGTTACGCTGAACTCGTTGTAATCGATGGGGGAGCGGTAATTGGTTTTCAGCACCATGAATCTGAGTATCCTGGCGCCGTGCCTATTAATAAAGTCTTTGATGGTGATGAAGTTGCCCAGGGATTTGGCCATTTTCCGTCCGTTAACGGTCAGAAAGCCGGTGTGTAGCCAATATTTAACCATCGGCCTCTTGTTTGAGATGGCTTCCATCTGGGCTATTTCCGCCTCGTGGTGGGGAAAGATCAGGTCCTTGGCGCCCCCGTGCACGTCATACTGTTGGCCGAAGAATTTCTCGGCAATGGCCGTGTCTTCAATATGCCAGCCAGGCCTGCCCCAGCCAAAAGGCGAGGGCCATTTTGGTTCGCCGGGTTTGGAAAGCTTCCACAAACAGAAATCGCCTTTGTTCTTTTTCTGCCTACTTTCGTCTATCCTGGAAACGGCGTCTTCGGCCTGGGAGGCTTTTCTTCCAGATAACTTACCGTAGTTTTTGAACTTTTTGATGTTGTAATAGATGCCCTCTTTCATCTGGTAGGCGAAACCTTTGGCTTTCAGTCTTTTGACCTGATTTATTATTTCTTTGATGTGGTCAGTGGCCCTGGCGTACTTGGTCACCCCGTCCACTTTCAGGGCTTTCATATCCCTTAAATATTCTTTTTCGTATTTGAGAGCCAAGGCTTTGGGTTTGGTCTTTTTTTCTTTGGCTCTTTTTATGATTTTGTCGTCAATATCGGTTATGTTCTGCAGATAAAAAACGTCGTATTCTTTTTCCCTCAAATACTTGGTTATCATGTCAAAAGCCAGATAGGTTCTCGCGTGCCCGATGTGGCTGGTATCGTAGACCGTGGGACCGCAAACGAAAAACTCCACCAATTTGCCTTTCCTCGGTTTGAAGGTTTCCTTTTTCCTTGTTAGAGTGTTATAGAGTTTGAGCATAACTTTATTTATTCTACCATATTTGATAAAATACGATAATTATGGCTAATTTAGTTTTATATCGTAAATACCGGCCCAAGAGCTTTTCCGAGATTACCGGCCAGGAGCACGTGGTGCAGACTTTGACCAATGCTTTGAGCTCGGGGATGATTTCCCACGCTTATTTGTTTTCCGGACCGCGGGGCTGCGGTAAAACCTCTATGGCCCGTCTTTTGGCCAAAGCAGTTAACTGCGAGAACCGTAAAGAGAATGAGTTTGAGCCCTGTAACAAATGCATCTCCTGTTTAGAAATCAACGAAGGCAGGTCTATTGATCTGATTGAAATTGACGCTGCTTCCAATCGGGGAGTTGATGAGATCAGGGAGTTGAGAGAGGGGATTCGTTTTTCACCGGCCAGGTCAAAATACAAGGTTTTTATTATTGACGAATCCCACCAGTTGACCAAAGAAGCAGCCAACGCTTTATTAAAAACTTTGGAAGAGCCGCCAGCCCATGCCATTTTCATTTTAGCCACCACCGAAATCCACAAAATGATTCCTACTATTATTTCCCGCTGCCAGCGGTTTGATTTCCGTAAACTGACGTTGGTGGAAATCGTCAGCCGCTTAGAATATCTGGTTAAAAAAGAAGAGGTGAAGATTGAAAAACCGGCCCTGGAGCTGATTGCTCTCAGTTCCGGCGGGGCCATTAGGGATGCTGAAGGTCTGCTTGACCAGGCGCTGACTTTTTCTGGTAATACTAAAGAGCCGATTAAAGCTGAAGCCATTAAGGACTTGCTGGGTATGGTTGATACAAAATTAATTAGCGAATTCTATGATTTTATTTGCCAAAAAAAAGCCGGCGAAGCCATTGATTTTCTGAACAAAACACTGGAAAAAGGCAAGGATGTTCAGGAATTCACCAAAGCTTTAATTTATTACCTGAGACAGGGTTTGATTCTGAAAATAGAGGCTAACCCGGCCAATCCGGTTATCGTCGGCCTAACCAAGGAAGAGCAGGAAAAACTGCAAGCCCAGGTGGCTGATTTTACCGAACAGGATTTGCAGCGTATTATAAAACTTTTTCTGGAAGCGGAGAATAAAATGAAGTATTCCTCAATTCCTCAATTGCCTTTGGAATTGGCTATTGTGGAAGCGTTGTCAAAAGAGGAAAAATAAGGTAAAATAACCTGTATTGCGGGGTCGTCTAACGGTAGGACAACAGATTTTGGATCTGTGTATCTAGGTTCGAGTCCTAGCCCCGCAGCCATCATATACTAAGTCAGGTGACCGAGATGCATATCTGGCCAGGGCGACCGAAACGCATCACATATGTTATAATAAGGAAAGATTATTAACATAAGGTTATTATGAATAACAAATCTTTTTCTACAATCGGAATTATAATTATACTGGTTATTCTTATTGGCGGAGGATATTTTATTTGGCAATATCTGGGAGAAGAAGAAGGTGAAACATTAGAAATTGAAAGAGAAAATGGTTTGATAGCGCCAACCCAAGTAGCGACAGAAATGATGGAAATGTTAATAAAAAAAGTGGAAGAAAAGGCGGAAAAGGAGGGTATAGAGTTTAAGATCACAGAAGATGAAAAAGAAGAGTTGAAAAATGAAATATGGCAAAGGACAGTCAAAGAAGAACCCATTGCAATGACCGAAGCGGAATTAGAAGGATTGAAGATAGAGATGGAGAGTATAATTTGGACTATGGCCGAAGTCATAGTGCAACAGGAGAAAGCGAAGATAATGGTTCGAGACGTCACAAGAAAGTCTGATATGCGAATGATAGTTACCGCTCAAGAGATATATTATGGTGGAGGAGATTGGTGTTATTATCAAAGCGATGGCAAAACTTGGCCCTCATCCATTGGTTCTTATATGATGGATGTCCCAATTGATCCTTTGGAAGACACTAAAACTCCTTATGTTTGGGTTGATAATACTAGTGATGATCAAAAATTTTGTATCTATGCTACCCTCGAAGGCGGGGAATGGCATACTGCTTCTCATAAGGGAAATTACACCTGTTCAGATGCTAGGCCGACTCTTGATGACTGTTGTTTCTAAAAGAGGACTTCTAGTTCTATTTATAGATTTAGACGAAAAACGAGACATCGAAAATATCTCTAATTCGTGTCCCATTTGTCCCATTTTAGCTTAAAAAGCCCCGACTGAGACACCTAAGTGGGACACGTCCAAAACCGCCCAAAAACCCCTTTAAAACCGGGGTTCAGAACTGAGGTACACAGCCACCTTGAGCGCAGTTCTGGGCGACCGAGCCGCCTCTAAAAAGTCGAAGAATTAATTAAAAATAAGCGGTGAATATAAGTATTATGAAAAATAAAATTAAATGTCCACACTGCGGAGCAGAAAATAAAATTTATGGGTTGCCTTATGGTTTACAGATTATGACTTCAGAACACGGGGAGGGTACCGACGTTCATCCGGTGATATTAATTCATTGTGAGAATTGTGGCAGCGTGCTTGGAGGATATAAAGATGAGTCACTGGAAGAGCCAGAAGCCAGATCACAAGGAGAATAAAAATTATAGCCAGTGTCCCATTTGTCCCATTTCCCGAATAAAAGCCCCGACCGAGACGGGTCAGTGGGACACGTATAATTTTCGAGCCCGAGATGGGCTTGATTTTTATTTAAAGAGTGGTAAAGTAGAGAATACTAAATAAAGGAGGTAGCACAAAAGATGTCGAATAATAAAGGGATGGTTATTTATCAGAAGACCTTATCAATAAAGATAATGTTGCCAGAGCAGGGTGACCCAGATGATATCAAGAAAAAGATAGAAGAGGAATTACACGTTGATGTCGGAGATCTATTTCTGCCGATAATGTATACAAAAGAAACCGGCGGCAATGTTGATTTCGGTTCGTACGGACGGCGATGGTGCATCAGTGTGACTATTGACGCTTCCAAAGAAGAAGGTTTTCTCAATCTTCTTCGCCACTTCTGTAAGAAACACGGCATCGTTTTTAACGAAAAAGGTGCTGACCCGTTCGAGGGGCGACATTATATTTTCGAGAAATAAAGGAGGAAAAGATGTTTGAATGGTTATACTGGAAGCTCGATAACTTCTTAGTGTATGGTAGAGTTCAGCCCTTTCTGTTATTCGCAGACCAAGTAGTGGAGTGGGTGCTAAGTATAGGGTGTTTAGCTCTTATAATAATTGGCCCGAGCTATACTCTACAATTCTTCGGGGTTATGTCAGCTGAAGAAGGGCTCCATTTCAATATTCTTCATTACTTAGTAATGGGGATAGGAGACGCTCTTTTCCTACTGGCTCTTGTCAGGGTAATCTTCTTTATCAAAAATCACCCTGAAAGATTCGGTAGAGATTCTTGGTAGGAGCTGACACTATTAAGAAACCGAGTAGACTAATTACTTCCGCCAATATACTATTAAATTAGTTGAGGCGGTTTTTCTTTTATAATGGCACACTACAGTGTCCCAAATGGTACACCCCCTTTCTGTGTCCCATTTGTCCCATTTTAGCTTAAAAATCCCTGACCGAGTTGGATCAGTGGCACACACCGAAGTTGACATAAAAAATGTAAGTGCTAAATTATAATATCTGAAGGGTACGCCTTTCAGAAATAAAAAAAGGAGGTTGAGGGTATGCCCAATACCGAAGGACTAGAATTGTTAGCTCGAAAGAAACCACTAACAGCTGGAGAGTGGCACCAACTAATAGAGGCTCGCCACTCACTCATCAAACCGCACCTTAATTCATTTACCTTATCTGAGCTAGGTGATCTAAAGTGTTTGAGAACAGAGACTTTTAGTCACGAGTTGCGCTTTGATAGCCCGACTCTAATAGGAGATGAGAGGTTTTCTCTCAAAACTCAGGGCATTTTCGACCGCCCTTACTCTGGTATTCAGAGAATTCCGGATAGCGGTTTCCGCGGTGCTCCCGGCGAGGGTTCTATTCCTGATGGCAAAATGTACATCTGGGGTCTTACCAGAAATGCTCTTTGGGTTTTGGTAGAAGTCACTTTTAAAGGCGAAGTAAGATATAAGCGCCGGGGTTATGAGAAAGCCGAAACGGTGGACATTCAAGAATCAGACTTAATCACGATTGTCGACATGACGAAAACAGAACTAGAAGAAATCTGGAAACACTTGGGCGAGACCGTAAAGGGTTGGGTTCAATCTCGAGAACATCTCTATAATGTGGCACTTGAGCTTGGCCGAATAGTGGAAATAGAGGAATTAATACTCTCCACAATACAAGATCGGGAATAGCCGTTTTAAGGAGTTTAGAAGGAAATTTCTAAACTCCTTTTTATTTTGATATAATACAAAAATACCCCGACCTAGACGCGTTATTGAGACACCCTCTAAAACCCCGAAATTCCCCTTGAAACCCTGGTTCTAGACCGAGGATGCCAGCATTATGTTCAGAAAGTCGCCAATAGGGCGGTTTTTTGGTAAAATAGCGTTATAGTCAAAGAAGATAAACCATCTTTTCCACCTGCGTTTTTAATAAATTAAAAACTTGATGATAGAAGTTAAGAATTTAACGAAAAAGTTCAATGGATTCATTGCGGTTGACAACATATCCTTCAAGGTAAAGAAAGGGGAGATTTTCGGTTTTTTGGGACCGAACGGTGCTGGCAAGACTACTACTATCAAAATGTTGATTACGCTTTTGCGTCCCAGCGCCGGGTCAATTAATTTGAACGGGAGCGACGTAGCCAAGGAAAAGAACGAGGTGCGTCGTTCTTTCGGTATAGTTTTTCAAGACCAAAGTCTGGACGATGAGCTGACCGCTCGCGAGAACATGGAATTTCACGGCGTACTTTACAGGGTGCCCAAGCAGATTCGCCGGGAAAGAATAGAACAGTTGCTGAAGTTCGTTGAACTTTGGGAGAGGAGAGACGAACTGGTCAAGAAATTTTCCGGAGGCATGAAGCGGCGGCTCGAGGTCGCCAGGGGATTGATTCATCATCCCAAGATACTTTTTTTGGACGAACCGACGCTCGGCCTCGACCCCCAGACGAGAAGCCATATTTGGAGCCACATTAAGAATTTGAACGAGAAAGAAGGGATGACGATTTTTTTCACCACCCATTACATGGAGGAAGCGGAAAAGATCGCTCAAAGGATTGCCATTATCGACCACGGCAAGATTATCGCTACGGGTACGCCCGCCGAACTCAAATATAGCACCAAGACCGCTTCTTTGGAGGATGCGTTCCTGGCTTTGACGGGAAACACTATCCGCGAGGAAGAAGCCGGTTCCCTTGACCGGCTGAGAATGCGTCGAAGGATGCACCGAAGATAAAATTAAAAAAACATGAGCACGATTTACATACTTTGGCTGCGACAATTGAAAAGGCATTACCGCTCCAGGGCGCGGATCATCGGTTCTTTGGGACAGCCGCTGCTTTTCCTGGTGGCGCTCGGTTTCGGTTTCGGCCCGATTTACCAAAGGGCCGGCGGGGGAGACTACATCCAGTTTTTGGCCCCGGGCATCATTGCCATGAGCATTCTTTTTACCGCCGTATTCTCCGGCATTGAAATCATCTGGGACAAACAGTTCGGATTTCTCAAAGAGACCCTGGTTGCTCCGGTGTCGCGGTTCAAGATCATGATCGGCCGGACTTTGGGCGGGGCAACGGTGGCCACTCTCCAGGGCATCATCGTTCTCTGTATTTCGTTTTTCATCGGCTTCCGACTCGGCAATCTGGCCATGCTGCCCTTGGGGCTGGTTTTCATGTTTCTCATCGCCGTTCTTTTTTCCGCCTTGGGAACGGCCATCGCTTCGGTCTTGGAAGATATGCAGGGCTTTCAGCTCATCATGAATTTTCTCGTTATGCCGCTGTTCTTCCTTTCGGGCGCCCTTTTTCCTCTTGAAAACTTGCCCAAAGCAATCAGTATCGTGGCCAGCATTGACCCTCTGTCTTACGGGGTTGACGGTTTGCGCGCTACCTTGGTCAACGGAGCCCATTTCGGTCTCAGCTTGGATTTCTTGGTCTTGGGAGCGATAACGCTGTTATTGCTTTCGGTGGGCAGTTATCTGTTTTCGAAAATACAGATTTAATGAGGTCAAAGGGTTATCCACAGTTTGTTATCACAAGGCCTTGTGGTATAATATATACTAGAGGGACATGAGGCTTGGGAATTTTATAATTTTTACATACCGAGAGAGACGAAGCCGGGTTCGGAATTTTAGTTTTAGTGCAAGTTTAATATTAAGCATGAATTTCCATCGCTGATTTAAGTGGTGGTTTTTTTAATTATTACATTAATTAAAAACTGTGAAAAAAATAAGAAAGCCAAAACAAACAGAAAGGACAGTTAAAACAGCTTTAAAGTATGCCGAAAGTATTATCGCTACATTGAGAGAGCCATTTTTGGTCCTTGATAAAAACTTGCGGGTTGTTTCTGCCAACCGGTCTTTCTTTAATACTTTCAAGGCCACTAAAAAAGAAACGGTCGGTCGACTAATTCCTAGTTTAGGTAATCGCCAGTGGAATATCCCAAAATTAATCCATCTATTAAAAAATATTTTGTCTAATAAAACGGTTGTAATAGATTACCAAATTGAGCATGATTTCAAAAAAATTGGACACCGGATTATAAGCCTGAACGCTCGTCAAATGCGCATCCCAAAAAAAATAGCCAGGGCAATAACAGGAGGAGAAGAAGAAGAAGAAGAAGAGTTAATCTTACTGGCCATTGAAGATATCACCGAGCGCACGTTGATGAAACAAGACGCCCGGAAGACCCGTGACTATGCTGAGAGTATTGTTAACACTGTGCGTGAACCATTTTTAGTTCTGAATAGAGACTTAAAGGTAGTTTCCGCCAGCCGCTCTTTTTATCAGATTTTTAAAGTAGTACCCAGGGAGACGGAGGGGAAATTTATCTATAATTTAGGGAATCGCCAATGGAATATTCCTAAACTACGCCAGCTCTTAGAGAAAATACTTCCCAAGCACGCAATATTTGATAACTTTGAAGTTGAGCATAAATTCCCAAAGATTGGCAAACGAATAATGCTTTTGAATGCTCGACGCATACCTCCGCCGCCAGCGCAACCGGAAAGAATACTTCTGGCCATCGAAGACATCACCGAGCAGAAAAAAGCTGAGGCAGTAGTAGCGGAAAAGAGCAGGTTGGAAGTAGAATTAAAACAACAAAAGAAAACCAACAAAATGAGAAGCGATTTTATTTCTATTGCTTCACACCAACTCCGCACTCCCTTGACTGGTGCTCAATGGGTAGTAGAACGGTTCATGAAAAAAGAGGAAAAGTTAAGCGAAAAAGGGAAAGGATACCTTAAAGACATTCACACCAGTTTTCAACGCCTTTCTAATTTAGTTGATCTTTTGTTGAACGTATCTCGGATTGAAGGGGGTGAGGTAAGTATTTCTCCCAAGGCGTTGGAATTAGTAGAGTTTGTCGATGATTATCTTGACGAATGCAGTCCGCTCTGTGACAAAAAGGACCTAACTGTTGTTTTCCAAAAACACCCCAAAACCCTTAACGTAGTTACCGATATCAGCGCCTTGCACACTATTGTGCAAGCGGTTGTTTCTAACGCTCTTGAATACACTTCCAAGGGAGGCAGGGTGGAGGTGTCCTTGAGAAAGAAAGAGCGCACTTTTCTTTTGATAATTAGTGATAATGGTATTGGCATACCTAAAAAAGAACAGCCAATTATTTTTGATAAATTCACCCGGGGGACCAATGCCAAACTAATGAAGACCGATGGTATCGGCTTCGGTCTTTATTTTGCCAAAAGCACAGTTGATCTTTTGCAGGGCAAGATTTGGTTTGAATCAGAAGAGAACAAAGGGAGTACCTTTTATATTGAGCTTCCTCTTAAAGTAAGGTCGAAAAAAGGAAGCAAGCCTTTGGCTTAATTATTTAATTAAGTTATAATAAAAAAATGGCAAAGCTAAAAATACTTTTGATAGAAGACGATGAGGTCTTAGCTAAAGTTATTTATGAGGAACTGTCTGAGGGAGATTTTGATGTATCGCAAGCTTTTGACGGCGAGGAAGGTTTAAGGTTGGTCAGGGCTGAGAAACCAGACTTGGTTTTGCTTGACCTCATTCTGCCTAAAAAAGACGGGTTCAGCGTGCTGGAAGAGATTAAAAAATCTCCAGTTACTCGCAGCATTCCTGTTATTGTTCTGACTATGCTTGGTCGGGATGACGATATTAAGAAGGGTCTTCGCTTGGGAGCCAATGACTACATAGTCAAATCACAGCACGCCATTAGTGAGATTGTAGGTATGGTCAGTAATTTTTTCGGGAAAGAGCAGCATCCAAAAGCCAAAAAGCCAGCAAAAAACCAAGAGGCTGAAACCAAAGAACCTTCAAAAGGACAAGAGGATAAGACAGAAAGATCAAAGCCAAGATAAATGGATGAAAACTTTAATGCTTCGCTTTAAGATTTTATTAATCTTACTTGTTGTCGGCGGGCTGTCGAGCAATGTTGTTTTAGCAGATACCACAGCCGGTTTGCGGCCGACAGCTGACGGCGGGGACGACAGCGCTGATTGGGGCAATACTTTAAACGAGACTCCTTGTAACGCAACCAATTGCTATACTGGAGTTGATGAGTTGAGTGGTTCTAAGTGTACCAATAGTAGCGATGGCGATGTCTCTTATATTATCAGTAGCATCAATGAAGCCAGCCAAACATTTGATATTGACGAATCAAGTATTCCTGATAATTCGACAGTAACCCAAATTGATATTACGGTCTGCTACAGAAAACAGGGACTTAATGGGGCATTTCAAACACGGTATTGCCATAATGGCAGTTGTGCTGATTATGGCGAAAATATTTCGTCAGTATTAGCAGAATATAACGGGAGTACCCAGAGCCATATTGTTAGTTTCACTAAAACTTCAGGCAGCGATATTGAAATAGGAGTAACCAATAAAAAAGCCAGGAACACTCTGGTTAGTAAAATTTCAGCGGTTATTACCTATATTCTCCCCGAAGAACCTGTGGAAGGGGGACCGACAGGTTCAACTAGAAGAGTGAAGGTGGCTTTTTCTGGTCAGGCCTATCCTGAAAGTAAAATAGAGGTTTTAAGAAGGGGCAGTACAGATGAAGAAGCCCAGTATCTAGTTGTTCCTTTAGAAATGTATCAGGTTTCAGCTGATGGCAAGTTTAACCTGAGTCTGGGTGCTTTAGTATCAGATGAATATTTTTTTGCTTTGCGAGCGGAAGATAGAGACGGCCGGAAAACAAGCATTATAGCGTTTGATGTAGATTTGAAAACAGAGAATATTTTAGAAGCAAAAGATATTTTTATGCCACCGACCGTGGCACTGGAAAAAATAGCGGTGACGCGAGGCAAGGAAAGCTATATTTTTGGTTATGCTGGTTCGGGTAATGTCATAGAAGTTTATATTGACAATATGATTGTGAAGACGGCCTGGGCTGATGAAAACGGTTTTTGGACGGCCCTGATAAACACAGATGTTTTAACGGCTGACAAGCATTCGGCCAAAGTCAGACAAATAGATTCGGCGGGCAAGGTGAGCAGTTTTTCTCTGGCTAAAGATTTAAGAGTTTCTTTATTAAAAATTCCTCAGGCGGATTTTAACGAGGATGATGTGATTAATATTACCGACTGGAGCGTTTTTCTCTTCCGCTGGGGCCAGGCAGACATTAATCTCAGGTCAACGATTGATTTAAACGGCGATGGCCAGATAAATATTGCCGATTTCAGCGTATTTCTTAATTTGATGAAACTATAATGAGTTATAAAAAAACCTTTTTAATAATTTCTTGTTCATTGTTTATTGTTCTTGGTTTGGCGAATCATGTTGAAGCTGCCAAATTATACTTTATTACTGAAATAGACGGTTTTGGCGTTGGTGACGAATTTTACGTTGATTTGAAAGTTGACAGCCAGGAAGTTGATATTAATGCTGCTGCAGCCAAGGTGTTGTTTCAAAATAATATTTTAGAACTTTTAAGCGTTGAAAAAGATAACTCGATATTCAATTTTTGGATTGAAGGACCCGACATTTCAAACGAGAACGGCGAAGTTGTTTTTATTGGCGGTACCTCCAAGGGTGTTTCGGGCAGCGCTTTGCAAATTATCAGGCTGAATTTTAAAGCCATGGGTTCGGGAGCGGCCGAGATTACCGTAGCCGAGGCCGTGGTCACAGCCAGCGATGGCAAGGGGACTAATGTGCTTTCAGTGATTGAAGGAACCAGCGTGGGAATCGGCGTGGAAACAATCAGACCGGAACCGGCCGAAATCCCAGAATCCGCCGCACCGCCCGCGCCCGTGGAAGTCATCAGAGAGCCGGTGACAGCTCAGAATCTGCCCCAAGAACCAGTTTTAACGATTCCTCTTTATCCCGATCCTTCCCAGTGGTACAACCATTTGGGCGAAGTGATAGTTTTTTGGGAGGTGCCGGATGACGTTATTAAGGTAGCCACTCAAATTGACCAAGACCCCAACGGCGACCCCAAAAACATAGCAGAAAAGCTTTTTACCGGCCAGAAGTTTGGCGTGCTGGAAGAAGGCGTTTGGTACGGCCATGTTCAGTTCAAGAACAATGTCGGCTGGGGCAAAATAGCCCATTATAAAATATCAATTGATACAACTCCGCCTCTGCCCTTTGAAATAGAGATTGACAATGAAGTCAGCGACAACCCGGTTCCTGAAATAAGCTATGAAACGCACGACAGTTTATCGGGCGTGGCCGAATACTTGGTTTTTATAGACGGCAAAGGGCCAACTTCAATAACCTCGCCCGCTACGGTTTTATTACCCCAAGCACCCGGCAAGCACACGGTTACTGTCAGAGCCCTTGATGCGGCTGGCAACGGGGTTGAGGACGATTTGGATTTTGAAATATTGCCCTTACCGATTCCCTTCATCAGTTTTATAACCAAATCAATCAGCCAGGGAGAGCCTATTTTTGCTTCCGGCAAGACAATGCCAAATGGTTTTGTCGACATTCTGATATCAAACAAAGCCGGCCAGGAAATCTTTTCCGGCCAAGCCAGTAGCGATGAACTGGGTAATTGGGAGATTAGCGTTGAAAAACTGTTAGCCAGGGGACAGTATACCTTAACGGTCACAGCTCGCGACGGCCGGGGGGCTGTCAGCTATCCGACCGAAGCGGAAACGCTAAAAATAAAAGCGGCAACCATTATTTCGGTGGGCTTGGTTGAGTTGGGTTGGTTTGAAATTGCTTTAATTGTTCTCTTGCTGATTGTCTCGGGCGTCAGTATCAGCGCCTGGTATTATTTGTCGCTCAAGAGAAAGCGGGCTGCCTATAAAATGGTAGCTGCTCGAGACATTGATAAATTAACCAAGCTCTTGGCCGACGATTTGAAAGGGCTGGAGGAATGGATAGAAAAATTGAAAAATGGTTTTGAGAGGAGAGCTAAGCCAGAAATGAAATTTCATTTGAAGAATATGCGCCAGACAATCGGCAAGATGAGAAAGTATCTTCGCCAAGAGTTAGATAAGTTGCAATAGATGGCTATGGCTGGCAGAGCGAACCACTTAGAGAGAAGCGTCAAAGGGGGGAGCGAGGAATTTGTTTATCTGGCATCGCATCAGCTTCGCAATCCGGTCACCCGCATCAAGTGGATGATTGAATTGTTGCTTCGGACCGGGAAACTGACAAAATACTCCAAAGAATATCTGACGCTTATTCACGCCTCGGCCGTGCGTCTGAACGACCTGATTACCGTGCTTTTAAACGTATCCCGCATTGAACACGGGAAAATAGTTTTTTCTCCGCGCTCGCTTGACCTGGTGAAGTTTGTCAAAAACTTCCTGAAAGAATATGTTTTGTTCTCGGCCAAAAAGAACATTTCGGTCACTTTTCAGAAGCATCCGCCAATGCTCCGGGCCGTTATTGACAGCGCTGCTTTCTATAATATTTTTCAACCACTTTTTTTAAACGCTATTGAATATACTCCCAAAGGGGGCAGGATCGAAGTTTCCTTAAAGAAAGACAAGGAAACTTTTTGTCTTATGGTCCGGGACAACGGCATTGGTATTCCCAAGAAAGACCAAAAGCATATTTTTGAAAAATTCACCCGGGCCGGTAACGCCCGATCACTCAACCAAGAGGGTCTGGGGCTGGGTCTTTACGCTGCCGGCCAAACAGTCAAATTGCTCAAAGGGAAGATTTGGTTCGATTCGGCAAAAGACAAAGGAACGACATTTTATGTCAGATTGCCATTAACTAATACTAAGCCATGAAAAAGCCCAAAATAACCCTTATCGAAGACGATGAAGTCCTGTCCATTGTCATGCGGGAGGAATTGGTTAAGGCGGGGTTTGATGTATTATTAGCGTTTGACGGCGAAAAAGGCGTAAGACTGGTACGGTCAAAAAAACCAGACCTGGTCTTGCTTGATTTGTTGCTTCCCAAGAAGTCGGGTTTTGAAGTGCTGCAAGAGCTGAAAAAAGACCCCCGGACAAAAAGCATTCCGGTGGTTATTTTGACGTCACTCAGCATGGATGAGGGCATCCAAAAGGCTTTGCGGGCGGGAGCAGATGATTATTTCGTGAAATCGCAGCATACTTCGCTCGAGCTTGTTGAGATGATAAAGGATTTTATTGAAAAAATTAAGTAGTTATAAAAGTTTCGACCCTATCAAAAACCCGCCGGCCCACGCTATCTTCGTTCTGGCCACCACCGAAATCCACAGAATGATTCCGACCATCATTTCCCGTTGCCAAAGATTTGATTTCCGTAAGCTGACCCTGTCAGAAATCGTCAGCCGTTTGGAGTATTTGGTTAAAAAAGAAGGGGTTAAAATTGAAAAGCCCGCCCTGGAACTGATCGCTCTCAGTTCTGGCGGGGCAATCAGGGACGCTGAAGGCCTTCTTGATCAGGTGCTGACGTTTTCTGGCGCTGCCAAAGAGCCGATTAAGGCTGAAAACATCAAGGACTTGCTGGGCATGGTTGATACCAAGCTGATCAGCGAATTCTTTGGTTTCCTTTGCCAGCAGAAAGCGGGTGAGGCTATTGATTTTCTCAACAAAACACTGGAAAAAGGCAAGGACGTGCAGGAGTTCACCAAGGCTTTGATTTACTATTTGAGGCAAGGCTTGATTCTGAAAATAGAGGCTAACCCGGCCAATCCGGTCATTGTCGGGCTGACCAAGGAAGAGCAGGAAAAACTGCAATCGCAAGTTGCCGATTTTACTGAGCAGGACTTGCAGCGCATTATCAAGCTTTTTATGGAAGCGGAGAACAAAATGAAGTATTCCTCAATCCCTCAATTGCCCTTGGAACTGGCTATTGTTGAAGCGTTGCAAAAAGAGGGGAAATAAGGTAAAATACTCAATATTGCGGGGTGGTGCAATGGTAACACGCCAGGCCTTGGCCCTGGAATTCTTGGTTCGAATCCAAGCCCCGCAGCATCAGTCAGCGTAGTATCGTGGCCGACCAAGACGGGTCAATGGGGAAGCCAAAAACAGTCCCAGTTTCCCTTTAAAACTTTGGTACTAGACCGGGGCACACAGCAAATTAAACAATCGTCGAGAAGACGGTTTTTTTAGATTGGTTTTACTTTTTAGTAGAGAGCTTGACAATTATTTTATATTTGCTACAAAGATCTATTGCCAATCGTATTAAAAAATAAACCACCAAAGGAGGTACTAATGGATATAGTAGGGGAGGGTTAGGGTTAATGCTAAAATTTGGAAACTAAAGCCGGGTTGTGGGGATGGTAAGGGGTGGTTTTTTATTAATCAGTTTTAGCTGAGTTCTTCTTTTGAAAAAAATATAGGAGATTTTCTTTGGGCACCCGGTTAGTAAAATTCCTCTCCAATTTGGGGAGAAATTCCTCCCTAGCTTGGGGGCCCAAAGAAAGTTTCTTACCTGGGAAATTCCGACTTGACACCCCTTTTGGTTAATTATAGTATAAAAAAGTAATCTAATCCATTTAGCGGAGGAACTAGATGAGCGATTTGTGGTATTGCTAAACTTAACTGAGGGAAAATTTTTAATTAAAACCACTTTATGGGGATTTTTAAATAGGTCAATGGAGTTCAGACGTTGCTTTTTAGGTAAAAGCAAGGCTTGGGCTCCATTTTTACTTAGGAGCCAAAGGTCGACCCAAGAGTGGCTTACCCTAAGCCCTCCAAATCCTAGCTAGGAGGACAATGGGGAATCAAAAGCCTGTAGGCAGGAGGACCTAAGGCAA
>CAZMQW010000004.1:0-64734 GCA_964568775.1 uncultured Candidatus Saccharibacteria bacterium | reverse complement strand
TAGCTAGGAGGACAATGGGGAATCAAAAGCCTGTAGGCAGGAGGACCTAAGGCAAGCCACTTGATAATTAACAATTAACAGTTAATCAAAAATATGAGTAAGAAAATTCTACTTAGTTTAAGCGTAATTGGCGTTGTGGCGGCTATCGGCATTGGCGGAACCGTCGCTTATTTCAGCGACACCGAAACCAGTACTGGTAACACTTTTAGTACTGGCGTCATTGATATTAGTATTGATGACCAAAATCCTTGGGCAGAAAGTTGGAACATTGAAGATATGAAACCTTGCGAGACTGGATATATAACTTTTAATATCCAGAATCCAGGAAACAATCCAGTTAATATTTGGAAGACGATTAAAAACATTACAAATAGTGACGGATTTGTAACAGAACCCGAATGTGTGCTTGGAGGAGGAGTTTGGGATAAGACAAATCAAGTCTGTGATAAAACAGGTTATACCGCGCAGTCTTGGCTCCAGGGTTGGATAAATTATGACCTTTCAGTAGAAGTTCCTATTGCGGATAACTCAGACAATTGGTATCAGACCATCTATAAAGACGAGGACAATGTTAGAATTTCAGATATTAATGGCCAATCTATTTTCTTAGGTATGATTCCAGCCAACGGAAGCATGAAAGTAACCCAGAGCTATCATTTAGTTCCGGAAACTGGCAACTGGGCACAGGCTGACACAATGACCTTTGACATCGAAATTTACGCTGAACAGCTCACAGGTGAACTCGTTTTGGAAAACAAAACAGGAGCTCCTGATTGGCAGATTATAGATGAAGCTGATAATATCAAAGCTACTTTAACCTACAACCTTACTGGTCCGACTTTTGACTATAGTTTGACTGGAAAAGCGCCCCTGATAGATACTAAATATTGCTTAATCTACTATGCTGATCCATGGGCAGGAGACGGTGCTTTGATTGGTTGTGGAAGAACAGCTAGTGGTAACAGAACTATCAGTTTCAGTGGTAGTGTAGACTTAGGAATGGATCTTCCAGATTGGGGGACTTGCGCAGACGAGAATCATCCAGAAGGTGCCAAGATTTGGTTAGTTACAGCCAGTGACTACAATAATGGCAGTGAAACAACTGGTCCGATGACTAGCTGGACTCCCGCAGATTACCTCTTTGATACGGCTTTGATGACCTACACGGATACAGATAAATAAAAGGATTTATCCTTGAAGCTCTTTCGGTTGCCTCAAACCTTTCCTTGTGGCTATTTTGGGGCAACCTGTAAAGGTTTTAAGAAATAAACATTAAAATATAATGAGCAAAAAAATCCTAATTAGTTTGTCAATTGTTAGTATGGCGGGGGCTATTGGTATTGGCGGAACAGTCGCTTATTTCAGCGATACCGAAACCAGCACCGGCAACACCTTTACTACTGGAACCTTGGATTTGAAAGTGAATGGGGAGGATGCTTTCATTCCATTTGAAATAAGCAATATGAAACCTGGAGATACCCTTGGCACCGCTACCTATACAATAAAGAATAACGGGTCATTGCCGGGTGTATTGTCTTATAAAGTTACTAATGTAACAACTAATGAAAACGGAGTTATTGACCCAGAAGAAAGTGCAGGTGATGCAGAAAATCTTAGATTAGATCCGGATGGCTACTCAATAGCAGCAAGTGGTTACGGAGAATTTCTTGATCAAGTGTATATTGTATTTTGGGTTGATGACACTTCCGGGCAACGTCCAGCTTCCTACGACTGGGAAGATTGCAAATTCTGGGCAGGATATCCAAATGAAAGCGACTATTATAGCTTACCAACAGATACCGATTTGATGGCCGAAGAAAACATTGTTTTAAATCCGGGCGAGGAATTGTATATGGGTATTACCGTTATGTTTATCAGTGAGACCTGGCCTTCTTACAGCTGGATTCTTGACGGTATTCCAAATAATACTGCAATGGGCGATGATTTTCAGTTTGATATTGAATTAGGTTTAAATCAGATAACTCCTTAACAAAAAAATTATAGTCAGCAGCCAAAATGAAATCTTTTAAAATTATTTATTATATTATTATTGCTTTGATTGCTGTAATCGCCGTTTTATTAATTGTTTCAATTTTTCCAATTACCGGGAATTATAAATTGATGATTGTTCAATCAGGATCAATGGAGCCGGCGATTAAAATGGGAGGTATTGTGATGGTAAAGCCGATGGACGACTATAAAATTGGTGATGTTATTTCTTTTGGTAAGGTAACTAAAATAAAAACACCGACCACCCACCGAATTCATGACATTAAAGTAACTGGAGGAGAACCCTATTACATTACCAAAGGTGATGCTAATAACGCTCCGGACATTAAAGAAATCACCAAAAAAGATATTTTAGGTAAAGTTTTATTTTCTGTTCCGTTTATTGGTTATGCCGTAGATTTTGCTAAAAAACCAATAGGGTTCGCCTTAATTATTATTGTGCCAGCCGCTATCATTATTTTTGATGAGATAAAAAAGATTTATGGCGAGGTTAAAAAGAAAAAAACAAATAAAGCAGAATAAAGGAATTATAAAAACATCTGTTTTAAAGATAGTTGTACTTTTTGTAATTGTCGGTCTTAACTGGACCGGACTTTTAGCTGTTGGTAAAACTCTGGCTTATTTCTTTGATAACGAAAATTCTAATGCTAATACTTTTGCTGCCGGAACCTTGGATTTTCATTTGAGATCAGGACAAACGAACTTTTACCCGTATGATAAAGCTGAAGACCTAAAACCAGGCGATTCGGTGGCTCGGGATATTTATATTGATAATGACGGTACACTGCCTTTTAAATATACAGCTCAAACAGAAAAAATCTCCGGAGACGATGATTTCTGTGGGGTGCTTCAGCTTAAAACTTGGCTTTATACTGTTTGGCCAAGACCCAGTGGGCAAAATATGCAATTGGAATACAGCGGCCCTTTAATGGATTTAACCTTTCCAGCTATAGAGATTTCTGGATATGAAGGACAAGAAGATAGATGGTATTTCCAAGTTTCCCTGCCATTAGGGACTCCAGAGGAAAATTATAAAGATAAATTCTGCGATTTCAAGTTTATTTTTGACGGCTGGCAAGTAGATTTCGACTATCTTTCTGGTTTTTCAAATACAGAAGATATCAGTAATTATATAGCGGATCCTTCTTCTATTGTTCTGAATGAATTTTTGCCAATTGCTGGCGATTATCCAGAGTTTGTTGAACTTTACAATAGAGGCGATACTTATCCGGTGGATATTGCTAATTGGCTGATTGAAAGTCAAAGTACAATTATTACAATAAATTCAGATATTCTATACGGAAGTACGACAAATACAATAATTGAGCCTGGAGAATGGTTAGTTATTGATTTATCAAAAGTCGGAGAAGATATTTTAGATGATGAAGGCGATATAATTACTCTCTACGACAGTGAAAATAATGAAATAGATACAATTTCTTATGATGGAGCAATTATAATTGATAAGACTTACGCAAGAATACCAGATGGTTCTCCTAACTGGGTTGATCCTATTCCAACCCCAGGCACATTTAATCAATTAGGTGACGATGAGATAATAGAGATTGCAGAGACCCAAGAATTTATTATGGAAAATATTGTTCAAGAACCAGTTCGTGAAACTTGTGAACAAAATGGTGCCAACCGGCCTTGTGGATGTGAAATTGGTGCTTGTCAGATTGGAGTGCAGATTTGCGAGCAAGGGATTTGGGGAAAATGCATTGGAGCCGTGATGCCAACTTATGAAATTTGCGATGAGGTTGACAACGATTGCGATGGCGAGGTTGACGAAGGAGGTGTTTGTAGTTTGAGTCAGTTGTTAGGTGTTGACGAGCTACCTTTTGTCGAAGAAGAACCACTCGTTGAAGAAGAACCCATAGAGGAAGAACTTTCTATTGAAGAACCTTTAGAAGAGGAACCAGTAGAAGAAGAACCGGTTGATGAAGAAGAAGTTGTTGAAGAAACTATTAATGAAAATACCAATAAAACTACCACTGATGCAGTTATTAATGATGAAAATATTGAAACCGAAGATGATGAAATTACTGAAGAGGTGACCGAAATTCCAGACGAACCAACTGAAGAACCCTTGGAAGAGGAACCAACCACTAAAGAAGAACCTATTGAAGAAGAAGCAACTCAAGAGGAACCCGTTGAAGAACTTTCAGTTGAACCAACCGAGGAAGAACCAGCAGAAGAACCAAGTGAAGAACTTTTAGAAGAAGAACCAGCTATTGAAGAACAAGTAATAGATCAACCCGAAGAGGAGCTAGGGCAAGAACTAGGATCAGAGAACGACGACACATCAGACGAAGAAGAGGGTGAAGAGCCTGAAGACACGGAAGATTCTGAAATTAATCTTAGTGAATAATAAATTATGAATAAGATAACTAAAACAATTTTAATAATTTCAATCACTTTTTTTGGTGTTGGATTTTTGTCTATTTCTTCAACTCAGGCTGTTTCTCCTTTAGAAGTGGAGTTTGAAAGCACGCCTTTATTTAATCAAGCTAATTTTTTGCCGGGAGATAGTGTTACCCGTTGGGTTAAAGTTACTAATAACTCTGGAGAAACTCAAAGAATCGCTACCGAAGCCATAAATCAAATCGATCCTGATGATCTTTCTTCTCAATTAAATTTAACTATTAAAGAAGGAACAACAGCTATTTTCAACGATACTTTGGAAAAATTCTTTAGTCAGGGTGAAACCTATCTTTCTGATTTGGCTGACGGAAATCAAACTCAGTATGATTTTATAATTACTTTTAATCCTGGTTCTGAAAACGACTACCAGGAAAAAACTTTAGGCTTTGATATTTTAGTTGGTTTTGAAGGCACTGAAGGCGGCTTGCCATTACCGCCATCAGGTGGCGGAACCGGCGGTGGTGGAGGCGGCGGCATTCCACCTGGTTTATCAATTTTTAATGAAGCAATACCAGACGTTGCCACAACAAGCGTAACTATAGCTTGGAATACCAGCTATCCTTCTACCAGCTGGGTGATTTATGCGCTTGAAGGCGAAGATTATGAATTTAATTTAGCCACCACCACTTATGGCTACCCTCACTCTTATCCCAATCCTGAAGACTATACAAAGGTAACTTATCATTCGGTAACTATTCCTGGGCTAGCGCCTGGTAGTACTTATTATTATCGTTGTGTTTCTCATGCTTCTTTAGCAATTAGCACTGAGCATAGTTTTACTACTTTAGGAACAGAGACTGAGGAAGAGACAACTGAAGAAGAAACAACTGAAGAGGAAGAGGGGGGAGAAGAAGTAGTTGAAGAGACCGAAGGAGAAGAAGGCGGAGAAATTATTGAAGGAGAGGCTGAAGAAGGAACTGAAGGAGAAGAAACCATTGAAGAAGAAGGAGAAGAAGAAGAAGAAGCAGCAGAGATAGTTGAAGAAGAAGGGGATTCAAACATATTTTTAGCCGCAGTTGGTGGTTTCTTTGGTCAGGTAAATATGTGGTGGATTTTAATTCTTGTTGTAGTTATACTCGTTATTTTATTATTCCTATCCAAAAAGAGAAAAAGAAAGAAACAGATATCTTAAATAATTTTAGGATTTCTAAAAACTTGGCTTTTTATTTGTCTAAGAATTGGATTGAAAGGATTTAACAAGATTGCTTGGTTTCGCTAAATATATATCTATGTAATGGAGAGAGCTTGACAAGATTTTCTGGATGTGTTAACCTTTGTTATTATTGGAGGAACCATTATTAAGGATGGTATCCCCCAATTTTTAAGTAATTAATTACAGTTTCTTAACAAGATAATACGGAAAGTTAGAAAGTTATGAATAAAAGGAAGTGATGCCTATAAGAGAAAATTACCCAGTAAAGACTGGTTGATATATTTTCTTCTTAGCTCGCGCAAGCGAAATCAAAACTAAGGAGAGAAGGAGAATAAGGAAATGAAAAAAGGACTTTTCAGGATTCTTAGTACACTTACCCTGGTTATCCTGATGACGACGGCTCTTACCGGCGCCGTCCTGGCCGCTGACCCAACGCAGGTGGATGTAACCTGGGGCGGAGCAGGAATTGTTGATGGGACGGTTGACACCGGAGACGCTAACGCGAACTTCCATTCTGGGGGCAGCAATCATGTGGGCGAATTCCATGCTACCGACAGCAACGATAATCCCTACAACTATGGCGTTGATTCAAACTCCTTTACCCTGGAAACCGCCATCACCGGTTTTGGTCAAGCTTCGCTGAACGTAGAGAGGACAGACGCCAAAACTTCTTATGGCGCGGCCGGACAGAACTCCTATACCTACGTTGAGATTATGAATGGCTCGGCTACTCTCCAGAACAGATCTGCGACCAATTATGCCAGCATGAAGGACTGTAACTACGGATGGAATGCCAACGACCATATCACTGTAACCGGTGCAGACAGCTATTACCTTGAGAGATCCATGGACAGCGGCAATGTTAATTTCGCCGGTCTATGGGCTGGCGGTACCGGGGATGCTGATCTTGACTGCATGAACGCAGAAGCCAGCGCAGGACAGGTAAGATTAGGTGAAGGTTGTGGTTGCTACACGAATGCTGACTTTAACGCAGTAGGTATCGGCACATTCAATCTCTACGGCCTTGGCAACAACGGAGTCACATTCAATAACATTTCGATGACAGGCTCCACCAGCGGTGCCTTTAACTGGCTAGGTAGTCTTGACGTCAGTGGTCTTCCCACGATAACAGCTACTGATACTGGTTTCGGTGCCATGCTCAACATCGTCGCCGACTTTGTCAGCAACTTCAGTATGCCTGATTTTTCGACAAAGGCATGGTAAACTAGCACCCGGGAAATTTGCTCCCCGAGCTTTCCAAGAAGCAAATAACTTCAAAAGGGCTGGAATCGATTCAATTCATTCCAGCCCTTCTTCTTTTTAAATCCTTGACAGAAACTCTCTGGTGTGTTAAAATTAAACATTGATAATTATTCCCTTTTTAACAGGGTAATTAGCCCTTTAACATAAAAATAACGACCGATAAGGAGATGATGCTTGAAAACGAATGGCAAACCGAAAAAAATATATAAGAAAGGAGGTTGTTGTATGAAACACCTATTAAAAAGTCTAGCCGTTCTCCTGGTACTGGTAGTATGTTTAGGGGTAAGCGTGCCCGCATTTGCTGATGATCCGCCACCAGGCGTAGACGTTGATGTGGCCGTAGTGACCCCTGGCGATGTGGACTTCGACGTTGACATAAATGCCGGCGGTGATGTATCATTTGACATCAACGGAGCGCCAATGGCCAGTCAACAGCAAGTGGCGGTTGTTCAGGACCAGATGAACCAATATATCATTCAACATATGAATGGTAATGGAATGTATGATTACGTCTACTACTGGAAGATTACAGGAATAGGACCGAGAATCGAAGGCCAGATAGCTGAACTACGGGAACTTACAGGGTTATCAATGGATGCAATCACCAAGTTGATTATTGGGAAACAAACCTTAGATAACCAAACTACCCAACTAACAGCGAGATTAGATAAGCTTGGTCTCCGATTGGCGATTGTCACAAAGGAGAGCGAACAAGAGGACGAAAAGATAATGGACAAAGTTGTCTACGGAGCCGAGACACACATAGCAATCAACGAGCAATCCATTGATGATTTGTCCTACCGCGTTGATGTTAACCAGCGAACTGTAGACAGCCAGACTGCCCAGCTTAATGCCCAGATTCAAGTTTTGGAGACAGCCCGGGTAACTGATTTCAATAACCTGACGGCTTACATCCAACGGGTAAGACATGAATACATCTCTATGTTTGAAGGTGTGGCCTGTGTTCTCTTTGCCTTGGTGGTATCGCTTGGCTTGGTTGGCTGGAAAGTGATAAGACTCAGAAAACTGATTAAGTAAAGTTGGTACTGACTGTAAATACAATATAAGGGTTGGGATTTGTTCGCGAAAGCGAATTAAGTCCCAGCCCTCTTTTATTTTGCCTCTGATTTCATTAAAAGCTTAAATCCTTGACAAAATAATAAATAAATTGTATACTAAAAACACATCAATTTTGCTCGTCCAAGTCGATTTTATCCATCAGCCCGACCAATTCGTTTCGTTGATAGCCGGATTCTTGCAGTTAATATTTTTTGTCTTTGCGCAGAAGTAATAGACGTGGCGGTTTACACCGCCATCTTTTAATTTCTTGAACTTTTCGTCGGACGATACAAAAACCCGCCGGATTCCGGCGGGTTTTTGATTTCTAGCTTAGCGTCCAAATCTTTGGGCTCTTCGCTTAGAATGACAGTCCCGGCAATAGATCGGCCTGTCGCCAGATGGTTCAAACGGAAGCTCGGTTATTTCAGCACCGCAGTCGGCGCATTTCCAGCTTCCTTTAACCATTTCTCTGGGGGCAAAATCTCTTTTGGGCCTGTCGCCAAATTTCTTGAATTCCATGTTCTGATGGTTTTTGGTTAAAAATAAATAGCGACCTTTGTGACTCTTAAGCCGCCATACTTAATTAATAAAACTAAGATACCTCGACTTACTAATCTGCTTTCATTATACTCTTTATTCCAAATATGTCAAGCAATTACCAAGAAAAAAAAGACTAAGATCAGGAGGGGTTGACTAATCCATTTATCTGATTAATATACAGAATTAGCAGGAGGATTAACCCTCCTTTTAATATATAAGCACTTTAAGTAAAAAATAAAGGAAGGGAGATAAAGACTATGCCTATGTCAAAAGCGTTCAAAGAACGTCTGTTGCCAGTTCTGCCAGAAGTTATCCAGCATTACGGCACGCCCTTTCGCATTTTCGATGTACAGGGGATACGTGACGAAGCGAGAATATTGAAAGCCTGTTTCCAGGATCCTATCTTCGGCTTCCAAGAATACTACGCTGTCAAAGCCTGGCCCAATGCTTCGGTAATAGCCAGATTGATGTACCAGGAGCAGGATTTCGGGTTTGACTGCAGTTCTCCGTCAGAGCTGATATCAATGCGCGAGCAAAAGATACCGCCCACCCACTTAATGCTGACCTCAAACAATACTTCTGATGAGTTATTTGAGTTGGCGGCGGCTGACGGCGGTTGCATTCTGAATCTGGATGCGGAAGAAATGATTGACAGAGTGCTGAAGTTTCCCAAGCTCATCTGCTTCAGGTATAACCCGGGCAAGCGGCGCACCGGTACCGGATTTATTGGCAATCCGTATGATTCTAAATACGGCGTTCCTCATGAGAATATCGTTGAGGCGTACCGCCGGGCGATTGAGAGGGGAGCCAAGCATGTCGGCATACACACCATGATAATATCCAACGAACGGAGGCTTCGTTACATGGTGCAAACGGTCAAGATGTTGTTACAGGTTATTGAAATGGTTTCCGAAGCACTCAATATCAAATTTGAGTTTTTCAATATCGGGGGCGGAATCGGCATTCCTTATCGCCCCAGCGAAAAACCATTCAATTTGCCGGGCCTGGCCAGAGAATCTGGAAAGCTGCTGTATAAGTTCAAAGAGAAGCACGGGTATGCACCGAGATTGTTTATGGAGTGCGGTCGTTTAATGACCGGCCCCCATGGCGCCTTGGTAGCTAGAGTGATTCAACGCACAAAAAAATACCATAAGCTAATTGGCGTTGACACCTGTACTTTGGCAGCTAACCCGCGACCGGCCGTTTATCCCAAGACAGCTTATCATCATATTGATATCCTTGATTCTGACTGCCGGCTTAAAGAATGCAAAAAAGGTAGCCAGGGAGTGTTTAACGTCCACGGATCGCTTTGTGAAGACAACGACTATTTCGCCAAACGCAGACTTCTGCCCAAGAATACCGAAGTTAACGACTTTATGCTTCAGCACGACGTTGGCGCGCACAGTCCCGGCATGTGTTCCAACTACAACGGTTGGTTGAGAATCAAAGAGCTGTTACTGCACCCCGACGGCAGCGTTGAACTGATCCGGCGAGCCGAAACGATTGAGGACCTCTTCGCCACGCTGGAATTCGAAAAGGACATCCTGAAACCAAGTAAATAAAAAGGAGGTATGTAAGATGTTACCATCATGGTTACCACCCGGAGGAGAAAACCTATTCCAGAGAATTAAAGAAAAGACAAATGAAGCAGTAGCGCAGGGGATAAAACCCATTAAACTTTCTATCGGTCAGCCGACCGGTCCCGCTCTCTGGAGCGCCAGACTGAAAGCGTCAAACGCGATCAAAAGCAAGGAAGAGGTGTGGCACGAATATGCGGACAACGGTTGTCCGCCCCTACCTCACTTTGCCAAGGAGTTCGCTCAGTATCACACCAGCGTACCTTTATCTGATATAGACGCGGACTTTTTACCCATACCGGGCATTAAGGCAATGCTGGGGTTAATTCCTTTGGCCTGCGGTTCGTACCTTGACGGCAGACCTGTTAAGGTCGCGGCCATGACCTTCCCCGGCTATCCCACACCCAAGGACTGGTGTCGTTATCTAAGAGTGCCGGTACAGGAATTGCCGCTTAATCCGGAAAACTCTTTCCGTTTTTCCGTTAACGACATTGAGCCGGGCGTCAACCTGCTAATGCTCAATTACGGCGGCCACAACCCGAGCGGCCAGACGGTTGACTTCAACTGGTGGAAAGAACTTTGCGATTTCTGCGCCCAGGAAGGAATAAGGATATTCGATGACGAAGCTTACCTGTCCCATAACTTCGGCCCCGAGAACTGTTCCTTGACCGATGTGGCGCCTCACTTCCCGAAGCTGTCATGGATAACCGGTTATTCGGCCTCAAAACTGATCGCTAACGGTACCGGCTGGCGGGTCGGCGCCATGGCCGGTTCGCCCGACTTCATCGGCAACCTCAAAACCATTAAGGGCAATACCGATAGCGGTTTTGTCTCGGCTATGGCGGCCGGAGTGCTCAATACCATCAGGAATGACCAAGAAGGCATAGGCCGGTGCGTTAGGGCTTACCGGGACAAACGGCAGTTGCTGATTAATCTGCTGAAGATATACGGCATGAGATTAGTAGTTGAGCCACATTCCACTTTCTATACGTTCTGGCAGACGCCCAAAGAAGCACTTGGACGGGAAATACAGAGTTCCGAAGACTTCAACTTCGCCATGATTGAAAAGACCGGCGCTGTCGGAGTCCATTTCGGCGACTACATCCGTTATTCAGTAGTGGCTGATATCCCGGCCTTGCAAGAAGACATCGAAGCTGCATTCAAAGAAGCAGCCGTGTCCTATTAAGGAGAATCAAGAGTTTAATAAGTTGAGGAGTCTGTCTCGTTGCAGGCTCCTTTTAAATTTGTTTTTATAACCTTGACTTTTCAGTGATTCCTGCTAATTTGTATCAAAAGGAGGTGAGCGGAATGGCTGGCAGCGGCAAAGCGAAAATCAGGCTTAAGATCAACATCAAAACGGAAGCTTTAAACAAGAACCTTGAACAATTAATAAAAGAAGAATCTACCAAAGGCCGCGTTTCCTGCATTATTAGCACTACTTCAAGCCAAGAGCCGGAGACAATCCTCGGGCAGGAAAGATCCTTTCAATATTTAGAGATAATTCTCGAAGGGCAGCAATCACCGGTCTACGACATTTTCACCTGGCTTTTAGAAGGACAGAAGCTTAATAAGTTAAAAAAACAAAAAAGGTTTAATACGCTGGAAGCCAGCACGGAAGTTCTGGTTTAGCCCCGTTTCTCAAAACGTAAATTGCGGGGCTTTTTATTTTGACAGGAAGGCCATAAAATGGGAAAATTAAGTATTCTCAAAAAAGGTCGCAGTTCTAAATTAAACAAATATTCATCCATTATGGCTAAAGAAGTTACTAAAAAAGACGGGATAAGGCAGCCCTTTGCCCCCGAAAAAATAAAGAATTCAATCCTGGCCGCCGCCCGCGAAGCCGATCTGCCGGAGGAGAGGAAGAACGAAGTGGCCGAGCAGGTGGCCTCAACCATAATCCAGCTGGCTGAGAGCCAAGAAGAGATAACCACCTCGGAACTCAGGGAAAAGACCCTGGCGGAGCTGGACAAAGTTGAGCCGTCTATCGCCGAAGCTTGGAGAAAGTACGACAAGGAAAAGAAGGGGATCTAAATGCTCGGGGTCGATCCGACAGGAAGCGTCCCTTCCCTGGGGCGTTTTCTTTTTGAAAACAGCCTTGCAATATAATTCCGGCCGGACTTGATTTTTCAATTATAAAGCGCATTATAGAATTAGACCTATTATAAGGAGGTATTAACAATGAATCTTGCTAAGGCTTGTCAGGAAGCAGTTAAAGAGGGTTCGGCGGTAAGAATATGCGGTTCCGCCATTCAGTTTACCGAACCGATTGACCATGAAAAGCTCCGTCAGTTTGAAATGAACTATGCAATTGCGGTAGACGCCAGAATAGAAGAAAGACATCAAAAAGAGTTAGAAGCCTGGAAGAAGCTGGAAAGGGCAGGTCCCTTAGTTTTCAAGAGAAGTGGAGCGGTAACACCGACCCACTTTTTATTTTATTCAAGGTTTTTTAGTCTCGAACCGGCGGTATTGCTTTTTTCGTGAATAAGCGTATTATAGAAGCATGACCAAGAAACAGCAATTTTTAGAGGAACACAACCGATTGGCTTCTGACAACCTGCAGGCGACCCCCTCTTTGCTGTCTCATTTCAAGGTGGCTAAGGCGTCCCTTTTCAAAGATAACAATTGGTCCATAGACAAACTGCGCCGGCCTTTCATTTTCTGGCTGACGTCTCTCAGCACTAAAGAAAAACAGGAAATCAGCAGGGAAGAGAAATAATGATTCAATAACAAACGTTCATTGGTTAAGGCTTGGCCTTGATCACCCCGCCTTTCGGCGGTTTTTATTTTGACATGGACGTTTTAAGAACATAAAATTAAAGTAGTTTTACTGAAATTTATGACTGAAAAAATCAGATGCCATTTATTGGTTTCGGGCAGGGTCCAGGGAGTGTTTTTCAGGAACAACACTCTCAAAAAAGCTTTGGCCTTGTCGGTTACCGGCTGGGTGCGCAATCTGCCTGACGGTAGGCTGGAAGCCGTGTTTGAGGGAGAGAAAGATAAAGTGGAGGAAATGGTTGATTGGACCAGGCAGGGCCCGGCTTTTGCCCAGGTGGACGACTTTCGGCTCAGTTGGGAGGATTATCAAGGCGAATTCAATACGTTTAAAGTGAGATGATATAGAGGGCCGGAGCCTTGACTTTTCTTATGAAAGATTCATAATTATTATATTCTTTAATAATTTTAAGATTTTGCCAGAATGAAGGAGGCTAAAATGGCAGCAGAAGAGTTAAAGCCGAGGTGTAAAAAAAAGAACTTAATATCGCTTGTCTGGCCTGTGAATACCACCGCTTCGACCTTAATAGCGGGAGTGCCGGAAGGGGTAATCGTTGACAAGGTGGCAGGAACATGGACTTTCGAAGGCCGAACCTATAAAATCGGCGGCAACGGCAGATATAATGCAATTCCTTACGAGGGATCTCCGATCGGGGTTTACAACAGAACAAATATAAAGCATCTCCGCCAGCTGCACAGCGACATTAGATGGGTTGCGTCAAGATTTAGACCGGCTGTCGATGATTAGCTATTATGGCCTACCAATCGGATTTAAACCGAAAGGCAGGCCTTTTATTTTACATCCGTACAACATAAACGGTCGGAGACAGGCTATACTTGACCATATATGTTGACAACTTGTTGACAACTTTCAATTTTAATAATACAATAAAGTCGTCAACAAACATATGGATATTTATAAGCTGATATTGGCAAAAATAAATAAAAATAAAAGAGTTAAAGTTTCCGATATTGTGAAGGAAACCGGTTTTTCTCGCGCCTATATTAATAGATTTTTCCAAAAGTTAAAGCAAGAAGGAAAGATATCTCTTATCGGCAAAGCGAACATGGCCCGTTATGTGTCTGCTAAAAATAAGGCAGATTTGTCGGCCAAAAGATCAATTCTGACTGCTCGGCGTTATTTTAAGAATAAAGACGTTTCGGAAGATTTGGTTTTCGACGAGATAGAGAAAAATACCGGCATCTTATTCAGCCTTCCCAAGAATGTTCTGAGTATCGTACGGTATGCTTTTACAGAAATGCTCAACAACGCAATCGAGCACTCTATTTCAGATAAGATACGGGTAACGATAAAAAAAGACAGGGGAGGCGTCGAGTTTGAAGTCAGGGATTGGGGTATAGGAATCTTTGTTAATATAATGAAAAAAAGAAAGTTGAAGAACGAGCTGGAGGCAATACAAGATTTATTGAAAGGAAAGCAGACTACCGTCCCGAAAGAACATAGCGGGGAGGGGATTTTCTTTACCTCAAAAGCAGCTGAGAAATTGGTTATTCGGTCTTCGGCCAAGAAATTGATATTCGATAATATTTTGAACGATGTATTCATAAAAGATGCAGCGAGGATTAAAGGCACCAAAGTCGGTTTTAATATTAGTTTGGATTACCGAAGAAATTTGAATGATATATTCAGAAAATATTCTGGTCCGGCTTTTGAATTTTCCAAAACGGAGACAAAGGTGTCGCTTTATAAAATTAATCCCGAATTTATATCCCGTTCCCAGGCAAGAAGAATAGTCAGCGGCTTGGATAAATTCAATAAAATAATTTTAGATTTTAAGGGGGTGGATACGGTGGGCCAGGCTTTTGCGGATGAGATTTTTAGAGTTTGGCATAAGAAGAACCCTAAAATTGAAATAGGATACCGTAATGCAAATGAGAATATAGTTTTTATGATAAAAAGAGTGGTTCCTAAATAGATTAGTCGGGGTGATTGGAGCCGGGGCCAGCTGGCTTTTTTATATCCGGCAACATAGGACGGGAGGACTTGTTTTTTTATCAGGATTGTGTAATTTGATATAAGGAGGTGAGATAATGCCGAACTTTAAAAAAATAGCCAGATCTCTCGGTTTGGAAGATGTGAAAATAGAGATTGCCGGAGAAAAAACCTGCAAAGATTGCAACGGCGCATTACGTCTAGGGGAAGAGAAAAAAGAAAAAGTAACCCCTAAAATATTTGCCTATTGCCCCCGTTGCAGAAAGAGGGATCGTCTTGTGTACGAAGGTCGTTTCCAGCCGGGAATAAAAATGGAACGCCATGATGATTGAAAGGGGCGAAAAAAAGAACTCTTTATTCTTTCGGACAGACGGCGTGAAAGAGAACGCGTAGATTTAAAAATATATCGCAATAAAAGGAGGCTAAGCGATGCAAATCATAAGAGTGGAAGATAATGTCAGGGAAAGCAGGGTAGACGGAGATAAAGTAAACGATCTGCCCAAAGGCCTTCGCGTCAAAACGGTAATGTTGCTGAACAGGCTTAAAGGAGTGAAGCGAATCAGTATCGAAAATAAAATCCAGGATGCTCTTTTTGAGCTTCACGACAAGAACGTTACCCTGAAATCGTTCGACAGCAAAACGCGAAAGGAGTTTCTAGAGACGATTGAGCTGCTGATATGGTATCTCGGTGAGCACTGGTACAGCATGGGTCCGCCGGGAGTTATCGGAGGAACCGTCCATTGTGCAGACTGTCATTACTCCGAAATAGCAGGAAGCCCTGGAGATTGTCCTTCGCCATCGTGTCCCTCCCATAAGAAATGGCGGATGGTCATCGGCCCCTCATACGTACCGCCCAAAGAAGATCCTCGCTTCACTGAAATAAAAAAGCAGATGGAGGAAATAGCAAAATCCGGCGGTGTGAAGCGGTTGCCCATGAGAATTATTGGTCCCGGTGGCAAGAACCTGCCCGAAGATGCCGGTGAAAGGATAATAAATACGAGATAATATAAAAAGGGATTGTTTATTAAGGCCGTGCTTTCCTCGTAGAAACCACACGGCCCTTTTATTTTACATTCGACAATATAGACGGACGGCGGATTAACCGTCTGATTATCCTAATACATTGCACGACAAAACAGGGACTGAGTTACGGAAGCCATAGACGGTCGGAGTTGACTTTTCTTATTGAAATACTGTAAACTACTTTTAGCGAATTCTATAAAGGGAGGAAAATCAAATGGCTCAAAATTCAGCGTGGTTTCACTGTATTGATTTAGATGTTCTTAGCTGGCAAGGAAGGCCTAAGAAAGAGTAAGACGAACTGCGGAGGTCTATCCACGAGAACCTTGTAAATCAAGAAATCTGCCACATTTTTCGGTTATCGGTCCATTGCTACTGCGGCAAGATAAGCAAAGACGCCAGAATTTTTTTAGAGGTTGACATCAGCGCTGTTGCTAATTGTAAAGGATATTCTGACTGGGCTATGATCGCCGGCGCCAAGGAAAAAACCGAGAAAATAAGAGCGGAAGGGATATTGGAAAATCCAGATATAAGTTTCTGTCTCGTGGCCCAGTATCTCAGAGCACCAGATAAAGAAGATAAAAATAAAAAGGTTGAAGTCAATTTCGCTGGCACCAGTTGGAGAGTCCCTTTGCACGCCATTAAAAGGGTTATATTGCGTCCCTAAAAGGGATAACCAGAATAATAGCTCCAAATCACACATACTTGATTGGAGCTTTTTTGTAGATTATCCCACAACTCATCTAGTGGGTCGGAGGCCCTCCCTTAACTATCAGTGCATCAGGTAGGCCGAACGACCTCCTGACCATCAGATAACATTACACGACATAACAGGGATTGAGTTACGGAAGTTGCATCTTGTACAAAGTTGATTTAAAGGGAGGTGGACAAAACAGTTAGAAAGTGGCAAGATTCAAAAGAACCATAAAGGATGGTTCTAAATTAATAATGGAGGGAGGAAAAGAATATGCCGTATCCTGTTAAGGTTTTTAGCACGAGAGGTTCTGATGTCTTGGCAAAAGAAATCTGCAAAGCTTTGCAAACCCGTTTACCTAAAAACCTGCAAGCAGACGGTTGCCTAAAGCTGGGGAGAAGTCAGGTTGCTCGCTTCAGTAATGAAAATCTCCAAGTGCGGGTGGAAAACGTCCGGGACCATTTCGTAGTGGTGATTCATACCCAAGTGCCGCCGGTCAACGAGAGGATAATTGAGCTTTTTGCGCTTCTTGACGCCTTGAAGGGCGCCAGGCCAGCCGACATTCTGGTTGTCTTTCCTTACTATCCTTACGCCAGGTCGGACAAAAAGAATCAGCCCCGCATTTCCACTATGGCCTATCGCCTGGCTCACATCCTGAATTATTCTTTCGGCATCAACCGGATTCTGCTGCTTGATCCTCACGACGATCATCTTAAACACTACTTCGATCCGGTGGCTGACGAGATAACAAGCATTTACATTCTGCTTGATTATCTGGAAAAAAACGTTTTCACCTTCCAGCCGAAAGAAGAAAGCGTGCTCGTTTTTCCCGATGAAGGAGCGAGCAAGCGCTACAGTGACTTTGCTAGACTTCTGCATATTCCGACAGCCTACATTGACAAGGGCAGGCGCGATGACCGGGAAGAGCCGGAAATTAAGGGCATTATCGGCGACGTCGGAGACAAGTTCTGTCTGATGATTGACGATGAAATCCTGACCGGCAAGACCGCTATCAAAGACGCGGCCAAGGTCTTAGAAGAGGGCGGCCGATCGGTTTGGATGATAGCTCCTCATGCCGTCTTTGCCGACAAAAAAATGGCCAAAGACAGCTTGATTCGGAAACTGGAATTTTCATCCATAGAGAAGTTCGTCGTCACCAACAGCATACCTAACACCGCTCAAATGATTTCCGGCAGGTCCAAGTTCGTCGTGCTGTGGGTAGAATCTTTGCTTGCCGAAGCCGTCAAAAGGACAGTCTTGGGCCAGTCAATTACCGAACTGTATAACCCGGAGAATGTTACTCTATACTAACCAACAAACAAAGGCAGGGAAGTTATATGACATCCCTGCCCATTTTATTTTTACATCCGACAATATAGACAGTCGGAGCTTGATTTTTAAGATGGATTGTTTAATATACAAATTAGTAAGGAGGAAGAAAAACCTTTCTTTTTAAATAAAGCGATAAGTCAACTATGCAAGGAGGTGGATAATGGCTGATACAAAAAGGGGATATTTCCCAGAAATGTTATGCGATGATTGCGGTTTCAAGGGCTGCAGTTTCATCTATTACGGCGAGATGGTTCCCCAGAATATTTCAGGGCACTTTTGTTTCGAATGCTGGATTGCAAGAATGGTGGATTTCGACGAGACCGGGATAGCCAAACCCTTAGGAGCCGTTTGGCGGCTCGTGCCTCAAGAGTTTGTCGATAAGGCCATAAGGGTCCAAACGGAGAGCGGAGCGGTTTACATGCTGGGCGAGCCTTTGGAGAAAACGTCTTCTCTCGTTGCGCCCCTTCAGAAACAGTTAGCTCTGCACCGGCCGGTTTTCAAAGAGGGAACGGATCTCCCGTTTACCTATGCCGCGATAATGCTACTGCGCACGGGCAAAACAATGCTTCTGAACTATTTCAGTCAGGAAGAAATTCAGGAGATCAGAAAGCTTGAAACGGTCGAAAACATCTGGTCGCGCGCGAACGTTCATCACACGACACCCGTCGTTTCCATAAGCTATTCGGAAACGACAAACGGGGTGACCAAAAAGGTTGGCCAATCAGAAGACATCAAGAAGATGATGAAAGAATTATTTGGTTAGCTGAATCAAGGGAGTGGCATAAAACACTTAAAGGGATATTCGAGTAGGTGCTGGCATAATGTCAGTACCTTTTTATTTTGCGTCTGACAATATAGAGACGGACGGACTTGATTTTCTCATGAGATGCGGTAGGATAAAGAATCCCGTTGCACCCGAACAACTTCATAAATAAAAAGGAGGAGAAATGTCCAAAAAGACAAGTATTTCCCAGCTATTCACCGAGCAATTTGAAAAGCTCAAAGATGAAAAAGTTGAGGAAGCCGAAAGAGAATGTAAGAAGGAGGTTTTAATAGGCCTGATAGATGCCCACCGGTATTATCTGCCTTTATGGGTAGTATTTACGAGTCCGCGTTTGGCCGTAATGCACTGCGTCGGCAGCATTAACTGGGGAGACGGAAGTGCAGCCGAATTATTTTACGAGCACTCGGAGTCTCGCTACTTTGCCTCCAAGCCCGTCCTTTTTTTAATTATAATAATTCGTCGAGCAGACGTTTTTCTGCTAGAATAAAATATATGGAGTTAGAATTAGAGAGAACATTTCTACTCAAGGAAATGCCAAAGGATTTGAAAAACTGCAAATCAGTCGAGGTGCTTGATATTTACATTCCTCAATCAGCGGTGCATCCGACTTTACGGATCCGCCGGCAGGGAGACAATTACGAGATTACCAAGAAGTTTCCAATTGCAGCCAATGATGCATCGGAGCATCACGAATATAACATTCCTATTTCAGAAAAAGAATTTGAGGGATTGTCCAAATTGAAAGGTAAAAGAGTAAGGAAAATCAGGTATTTTTATCCAGTAAATAATACAATGGCGGAAATTGATGTTTTCCTAGACGATCTGGCAGGCTTGGCTTTAGCGGATTTTGAGTTTAACTCAGCCGAAGAAAAAGCGAATTTTAAAATGCCGGATTTCTGTTTGGCCGACGTTACCCAGGAAGAGTTCATGGCTGGTGGTTTTTTGTCGGGGAAGAAATACTCGGACATCAAATCTTTCTTGGAGAAATACAATTATTCAAAAGTAAAACCATGAAAAAGAAAATAACCTGTAAAACAGGGCTAAAGAAGAACATTATTAATAAGAATGTTTTTAATAGGGAAATTGCTTTGTGCAGGCAACTATCAAAAAAAGGCAGAGGAAAGTGCGGCTGGGGAAGATGTAAGGACTGCGGTGTAATCCCGCTTTTATATAAGCTGCACAAAGGAAGGTTGCTGGAAAAACCTACTCAAATTAAAAAAGCCAAATCAAAAATAACCAAAATTTAGTCTGTTAGTCTGAAGTTAATCAAGTATAAAAGACTTGATTTTTTAGTTGACTGATGTTAAAAATAGCTATTAATATAGTTCTTATTATTAAGGAGGTTTAAAATGGCAAATCAGGTTCAAGAGGCAATTAAACAGATTGAAGAGAATAAGGAATTAATTGAAGCCCTGCGACAAGCTGGCAGCGTCAAAGAAAGACTGGATAAGTTAATGGAGCTTCTGCCAGGGGCCTGGCTATGGGATCCGATGTCTGCCCGACAGTTAGTTTATTATCTCCAAAAAGCCTACAAGATTGATTTCGGTGTCTGCGACTTCTATAAAATAGAGGGTGATAAGCAATACTGCAATGCCGGTGGAAAATGGGTCGAGTGTCTCTGCGCCATTCCTGAGGCTTATTGCGTTATCCGAGATAAAGACGGCAAGCCAAAGTATCCGGAATTCAGTTTTATTAAAGCCTTAGAAAACTTAGATAGTTGAAAGGAGGAAGAAGGTGTTAAAAGGATTGTGCTGGAAATGTAAGGACACGAAGGCCGGGAAATACCGGAACATTTCTTTTATTTACCTTGGTCTGTCGGTAACCATATTTAAAGACGGTTTAACTTGCATCGCTTGCGCCAAGGAAGAGTGGATAAAAGACTTTGAGGAAAGCGCCAAAGGATTCATTAGTTTAGTTAATGACAAACCGAAGGTTGACTGGCCGCATTACCATGAGCATTTTGCCATGGGAAGATTCCATGACCAGAAAAAGAAAGTGCACTCCCTTTTGATTGATCTCGGGATTCTTTCGCCTCAGCCAAAGGGAAATTGGGATATTGTGGCTGACGGACCTATCGGTCTAAACCCTCGGGCTTTTCTATCTTATCTTTATTTCACCCAGAAAGAAGATGCAGTAGAATTTGCCCGTCTGGAAAAGGACGACACCATGTATAATTGGGAGATTCATCAGATTGCCGAAGTAATAAGTAAAGATAAAGTTATAAAAAAGAGCCGTTAGGTTTTACCTAGCGGTTTTTATTTGGAGCTGTTTTTTGGTAGAATGAAAATATGAAACACATATTTCGCGGCGGCAGCGCGGTCTATGGCCTGGGGATGATTGGCGCAGCCGTTTATTTCATCAGCCAGGCGCCCACTTTTTGGACGGGAATACTGGGATTCTTAAAAGCTTTGGTTTGGCCGGCGTTTTTGGTCTATAGGGCTTTTGAGACTTTGGGTATGTAGTATGGACGAATTAACCATCAAACAACTACAAAAGAGGATTCTTGAGAATAAAGTTAAAAAAGGCTTCAATACTATCGATTTGAGCAAGGAGTTTTTGTTTTTGACCGAAGAGTTGGGAGAGGCGGTCAAGGCTTATCGCAAAGACGACAAAGACGAATTAGCTGAGGAAATTATCGACATAGTGATTTATTGTTTGAGTATACTGGAAATGCTAGATAAGGATGGTTACCAGGAGTTGATGAAGAAAATCAAGAAGAACGAGAAGCGGGAGTATTATGGCAAGAGCGGGGACTGGCGGCACTTGAGAGAAGACCAAAAGTAACCAAAGTTTAAAGGTCGAACAATTAAAAACGAATAATCTATGAAATATTTACCTTGGATTTCGCTGATCATCGCGGTTATCGTCATAATCAATGAGGCCATGTGGATTGGTAAAAGCGATCTGGCTTGGGTATTGATCGGATTGGGGGTGGCGGTAGGGTTCCAGTCCATATATCTGATTGCAAAGAAATAGGTTTTCGATTTTAAATTATTATTTTTAAACTCTCTGTTCAAGAGATCTCTTTTCGATAATTTATACCGCAAGGAAAGTCAAAAATAGCCAAAATTCAGCTTGAAGTTGACACTATTTTTAGTGCGTTATACAATAAAAATGTATGGTGAAACAATTCACGGCCATCTATAAAAAAAGCGGAAAATGGTATTTGGGTTGGGTGGAAGAGATACCCGGGGTTAATACTCAGGGAAGAAGTCTGCGGGAGGTAAAAGAAAACCTCAAAGAGGCTCTTTCGCTAATCCTGGAAACCAACCGAATTATTAATAAAAAAGAACTTCCTAAAGGAAAAGTAATCCGGGAACCCCTTTCGGTTTCTTTAAAATGAGACGGAACGGTTTAATCAGGCATATTGTAAAAAATAATTGCATTCTTGTTAGAGAAGGCGCTAAACACAGCGTCTTTTTTAATCCTTTGGTGAAGAAATCATCTACTGTTCCTCGGCATAACGAAATCGATAACTTTTTAGCTAAGAAAATTTGTCGAGACCTGGGCATAGGATCACCTTAAAAGAAATACCCAAATGGTTCCCATTTATATTATTAATTCAAGAAGCGAAAAAGAGCCTTTTTCTTTCAAAAAGGTTTACGATTCGGCCAGGAGGGTCGGCGCTTCCCGGTCTTTGGCTGAAGAAATAGCCGGGACCGTACAAAAAGAGGTTCGGCCCGGGATGAAGACGTCCCGCATCTTCAACCGGGTAAAAAGTCTACTGGCCAAGAAAAACAACCAGTCGGCTTTGAGGTTTTCTTTAAAGGACGGGATGAGGAAGCTGGGGCCGACCGGGTTTCCTTTTGAAAAGTACATTGGAGAAATCTTCAGGGAAGAGGGGTTTAAAGTCAAAACGAACCAGTATTTGTCGGGCCGGTGCCTGTCCGGCCACGAAATAGACTTTACAGCTAAGAAGGGTAATGTCTTTTATGTCGGCGAGTGCAAATACCGCAACCTGCCTGGCGAAAGAGTCCATACCAAGGATGTGCTAGCCAACTACGCCCGCTACCTCGATATTAAAGGAGGTTCACGATTTAAAGGAAAAAGGCTGGAAACAAAGACAATTATGGTGACCAACACCAAGTTCACCAACCGGGCCGTAAAATACGCCTTATGCGCGGGCATTGAGCTTCTGGGCTGGAAGTTTCCCAGGAACAGGGGATTGGAGCGTCTGATAGAGGAAAGAAAGCTTTATCCCGTGACCATTCTTCCTTCGTTGAGAGGATACGTCAAAGAAGCATTCATCCGCAGGAACATAATGCTGGCCGAGGACGTTTTGAAGATAAACACGCAGAGATTCGGCCGAGCTTTCAATATACCGGTCAAAAAGATTGGCGCCTTGGTTAAAGAGGCGAAGACCCTGTTAAGATAATATCAATGAAAAATCCTTTTTCTAAATCCAATATTCCATTTATCGTTCCGGTTGTCTTGGTCATGGCGCTGGATTTGATTTTCACTCTGGCCGGCCAGTCGGAATACTATTGGCAGAATTACGGCCTTTTTAACGAAGGCGGTCCCTTGGGCGCTTCCTTGCTGGTTTTGCACCCGGGCTATTTCATTTTGTTCTTCATTTTCTATCTCCTTTTCGTTTCTTTTTTAATAATCAACCTGAAAAGGCCGCTGAACATCATAGTGGCCCTGAGTTTCTTTTTGGGTCACGCCTGGGGCAGTTCAACCTGGGTGCCTAGCCTGGCCCACCGTTATATTACGGTTTATATCGACAGCTGGTATCTGACCATCGGCTATTTTATCATTATTGCGGCGATTGCCGGCTTTTGCCTGAATAAATATGCTGATAAAGGTTAAAGTCTTTCCGAATTCGAAAAAGGAAGAGATTATTAAGAAGGCAGAAGACGGTTTTGAGGTAAAGGTAAAAGAAAAGCCCGTCATGGGTCTGGCCAACAGGGCGGTGGTGAAAAGCCTGGCTCTTTATTTCAGGATTCCCGAATCAAAAATAAGAATAGTCAAGGGCTTCCGAGAAAGAAACAAGATTTTCAAAATAAACGGGATTTAAAATAACAGGAAAAAGAATCTTATTCATTTCATTTCCCATACCCTCAAGACCTATTGACAGGGGTTTCGGCCAGGCTATAATTTGCTTGCTAGAGGCTCCAACGGAAATGGTCGCTCCAGTGGCCTCTTCTAAATGGAGCTTCAGAAAACGGGAGCTCAAAAAAATGGCCAAGAAGCCAAAACCCGAAAAATAGGGTGAAAGAAGCCGCCGATATTCGGCGGTTTCTTTTTAGCCAAACCAATGCTTTTTTGGTAAGATAAAAACATGAGAAACAAAGTTTTGATAATAATTTTGATTTTGATCGTTATAGGCGCTGTCTATTACTTCGGTTTTCAATCAAAAAAGCAATCAGAAATCAGCATCGAAAGCTTTAATGAATGTATTGAGGCCGGTTATGCTGTTATGGAGTCTTATCCCAGGCAGTGCCGGGCCGGGGACATAACCTTTATTGAAGATATCGGCAACGAACTGGAAAAGATTGACTTGATTCGGGCAGACAATCCGCGGCCCAATTCAGTCGTCAGCAGTCCCTTAGAAGTCAGGGGAGAGGCTCGGGGCTACTGGTTCTTTGAGGCGGATTTCCCGATCGTTTTGACCGATTGGGACGGTTTGATTATTGCTGAAGCGATTGCCACGGCCCAGAGCGACTGGATGACCGAGGAATTCGTGCCCTTCACCGCTGTTTTGGAGTTTGAAAATCCTTATTACGAGGGAGCGCCCGATTTCATGAAAAGAGGAGCCATTATTTTCCAGAAAGACAATCCCTCGGGTTTGCCCGAGCACGACGACGCGCTGGAATTCACCATCTATTTCAAATAGTTAAATGAGCGAGATAATACTAATTATCCTGGCAGCTGTATTAATGCTGGCCGGCCTGGCCGGAGTAATCTTGCCCTTTCTGCCCGGTGTTATATTGGTCTGGCTGGGTTTTTTCATTTACGCTGCAGCCACCGGGTTCAGCCAGATTTCTTTGCTGGCTGTTTTAGTCTTTTTCGGGCTGACGGCAGTAGTGCTGGCTTTGGACTTTCTGGCTCCTTTGCTGGGAGCTAAGAAATACCAGGCTGGTAAGTTAGGCATTCTGGGAGCTTTTCTGGGATTGGCGGCTGGATTGGTTGTTTTGGGCTTTTGGGGAATAATCGTGGGGCCGTTTGTCGGCGCTTTCTTGGGCGAGCTGGCCACGGGCCGGGAAAAGAAACAGGCTTTCAAGTCGGCTCTGGGCACTTTCGTCGGTTTCTTTTTCGGCACGCTTATCAGGTTGATTCTCGCTTTGATAATTATCGGTTTCTTTATCGGCTCATTTTTCTAAAAACCATTGACAAGCATGTTAACATATGTTAATCTGATAACAGAGCGTTAACCTAATAAATTTTATCATGGAAGACAAAAAATTCCTTTCAACAACCGAATTAGCAAAGATATTGGGTATTAGCCGGATAGCGGTTTTTAAAAAGATTAAGGGCGGGAAAATTAAAGCGACAAAGGTTGGCCGGAATTTCATTATTGACAAGAAGGATGTGGGGGAGATTCTGGGAAAAGAGCTGAGCAAGCAGGAAAAACTAGAGGTTGAAAAAGCGGTTAAGAAAACGGTTGCCGAGTACAAAGAAACATTAAAATTACTTGGTACGACATGATAAAAACCTTATCTGTTGCCGAAGTGGAATACACTGCCTTTAGACTGGCCAGAGAATTAATGACCTACAGCGAGCCGATACCTGATTTTACCACTCGTTTCCCCAATATTTTGGAAAGTTCTCTGATAGTTCCTTTTCAGACGTTTGAAAGAAAGCCGGTTTATAAAGGATTCACCGGGAAGGCGGCGATTCTTTTTTATTTGATGGTTAAAAATCACCCCTTCCAGAATAGCAATAAGAGAGTCGCTATGACGACGCTCTTTCTTTTTCTTCATAAAAACAAGAGGTGGTTGAAAGTTGACAATAAAGAACTCTATAATTTTGCAGTTTGGGTGGCTGAAAGTCCGCCCAAGTTAAAAAAAGAAACCGTTATGGCGGTTGAGCAATTCTTAAAAAATTATTTGGTTGATTTGTAAAAAGACGATTTTTTGGTAGAATTAAGAAGATGAACTCAAAAATTATCATTACCATCGTTATAGTTGTGCTGGTTGCTGCAGCGGTAGCTACTCACTATTATTTAAACAGACCGCAGGAAGAAGGGACTCCTTTGGTTTTAGATGAGGAAGTTACTGGAGGGCCGGAGGCAACAAAAGTGTTAGGAGAAACCCTTTTAGCAAAAGAAGGTTTTGAGATAATTTTGCCGCCCGGCTGGCAGGAAGATGCCGAGCCTCCTTACAGCATTTTGTTTATGGCGGTTGACGGACAGGAAGAGATTTCAAACCAGGAGATTAATTTCAGGACCAACCTGACTATCAAGAACGACGATTTGGGGATATATCAAGGCCTGAATAACGTGCAAGAGTATGCTGTCAGCATCAAAGAATCTTTAACCCAGGCAATCCCCATTATTGAGTTTACCGAGGAGAAAGAAGAGACAATTAACGGGAATGCCGCTTATTTTATTGAAATTGAGAGCACCCAGGAGGAAATTGATTTCAAAACCCTGCTGGTTTTTGTTGAAGAGGCTGACGGCACTATCTGGGGTCTCTCTTTCAACGCCTACCAGAATGCCTGGTCAGCTTATCGGAATCTGTTCTATCAGATGGCCAGAAGCTTTAAACCGGGAGAGTAAAATGAAACATGAAAGACTGGCCAGGAGTTTTTATACCCAGCCGACTTTAACCGCGGCCAAAAAGCTTTTGGGCAGATGCATTGTCAGAAAAGTAGGGCGTAAAAGGATAGTCGGCAAGATTACAGAAACCGAAGCCTACATCGGACCCCAAGACAAAGCTTCCCACGCTTTCAAAGGAAAGATGACCGAGCGTAACAAGGCCGAGTATCTGGTGGGCGGGCATATCTACATTTATCTGGTTTACGGCATGTACTGGCAGTTCAATATTTCCACGGGCCAAAAAAACGAGCCCGAATGCGTTTTAATCAGGGCGCTTGACCAGGGGAAAGAAACATCCGGCCCGGGCAAGCTTTGCCGCTATCTGAAACTGGACAAATCATTTTACGGGGAAGATTTAACTAAAAGCAAAAGAATCTGGCTGGAAGATAGGGGAGAGGCGGTAAAACCATCTCAAATTAAAGCCACGGCCCGTATCGGCATAGATTACGCGGGCCCCTACTGGTCAAAGAGAAAATGGCGTTTTGTTCTGGCAGACTGAATTTGGCCGGAAATCGCTCAAAGAGCGGTTTTTTCTTGCCTTAGCTTTGTTTAACTGATAAAATAAACGTTGACGTTTATGCATAAGAAAATATTCAACACATTATTCGTAGCTGTCTTTGCTTCCATGTTAGGCATCGGCATTATAACCCCTTTAATGCCGATTTATGCTGAGAGTTTGGGAGCTGGCGGTCTTTGGCTGGGAGTGATATTCTCCGGCTTTGCCCTGTCCCGCCTGATATTACTGCCGATCATCGGCCGGATTTCCGATTTGAAAGGCAGGAAAAAATTCATTGTCTGGGGATTGCTGGGCTACGCGGTCATTTCCCTGTTTTATCTTTTGGCCGACAGCATTTATTCTTTGGCCGTGGTTAGAATCATTCACGGGTTTACCTCGGCCATGATTGTGCCGGTGGCCATGGCTTATGTTGGGGAGACCAGGAAAGAAGGTAAGGAAGCAGCTTCCATGGGCACTTTCAACATTGCTTTATTCTTGGGCATGGGCATGGGCCCGATTCTGGGCGGTTTGCTCAAAGACGTTTTCGGGTTTGACGCTGCTTTTTACGCTATGGCCTTGCTGTCTTTGGCGGCTTTCTTTATCACTTTGTTTTTGTTGCCCGATATAAAAAATTTAAGAAAAAAAGAGGATATTATTCCGTTCAGGACAATTTTCAAAAATAACATTGTTAAAGGACTTTTTTTTACCAGGATAAGCATGGCCATGGGCCGGGCCAGCCTAATGGTGTTCCTGCCGCTATTTGCTTCCAATATCAATATTACCGCCTCCAAGATCGGCATCTTGTTCGCGGTTGATACATTCTTCAACATTTCGCTGCAGAGGGTGTTCGGCCGGCTGGCTGACAGATACAACAAGTTTTCTTTTATTATGATCGGCATTCTGATCGGCGGCACGGGTTTGTTGCTGATACCGTTCGTTGACAGCTTTAGAGAACTGATTTTTATCAGCGCTTTAATGGGTATTGGCACGGCCGTGGCCATACCTTCAGTTACCGCCATTACTGTTCTGCTGGGAAAAAATATGGGCATGGGCACTTTGATGAGTTCTCTGGATACGGCTATGACAGCGGGTTTCGTTGTCTCGCCTTTGCTTTTGGGAGCGATAATGGATGCTTCTAGTATTAGGTACGTTTTCTGCACGGCCGGGCTGATTGAATTTTTAGGCGGGACTGTTTTTTACTTTTACACCAGGAGACAAGCCAAGATAGGCTGATTTTGCTAAGATAAATATATGGAATGCCAAAAAGAGCAAAACTTAAAAGACTGCCCCTGCACCTATCCGGGCTGTCCGCGGAAAGGGATTTGCTGCGAATGCATCAAACACCACCGGGAGAAGGGTGAGTTACCCGCTTGCTATTTTTCCAAAGAAGCGGAGAAAACCTATGATCGTTCGATCAGCAACTTTGTAAAACAAATTGCCAAATAGAAACTCTTTTGCTATAAAAAAGAGGAAAGGTCGATAATTATTTTTCGCATTCAACACATATGAAAAAACTAATAATACCATTGTTGGCCCTTACCTTGATCGGTTCGGCGGCTTTGGCCGCCCAGACCGGTCAACAGGGAATCCAGCAAGCGCAGCAAGTACAGACAGAACAGCAGACGCAGAATCAGGGCCAGGAGCAGCAGATAAGGACCGAGCAGCAGGCTCAGATTAGGGAAGAGGCCGGACCTTTTATATTGGAAGCGCCGGAAAGAGCCGTTAACACCATCCAGGCCAGAGAGATGATCCAGCAGAGAGAGCAAGAAATGGCCCAGGAGGTTGAAACTCTAAGCGGGGTCCAGCAGAAAGTGTACCAGAATCAGAACAAAGCCAGGGAAGCGATCCACGCCTTGTTGGCGATAGAAGACTTGGCTCCCGGCATCGGCCCTCAGGTTTCTGTAATCGCTCAGGAATTCAACAATTCCGTCCAGGCAACCATTGTGGCTGAAGAAAAAATACAAAAGAGAAATACTTTTGTCAGGTTCTTCATGGGCGGTGAAAAAGAAGCGGCCCAAGAAATGAAGCAGGAGATAAACCAGAACCAGGAAAGAGTTCAGGAGCTCAAACAATTGAGAGAAGATTGTGTTGCCTGTAACGAAGAAGTCAGAACTATGATGCAGGAACAAATCCAGAAAATGGAACAGGAGCAGGCCAGACTCCAAGAGCTGGCTGAAAGAGAAAATAACAGCCAGGGCGTATTCGGCTGGGTAAAGAATCTGTTCCGCTGGGGAAGATAAATATGATTTAATCCCAAAAAGTCGCCAACCAGGCGATTTTTTGGTAAGATGGAATATGCGATTAAGATTCAGTCTTAATCGTCAACGGTCGAAAGTAAATTAATATATTTTTTAAAAAAACATGAAAGGCTACGTAACCAACATTGAAAAATTGACCGAAGAGAACAGCAATTTCCGCCAGGTTCTCTATACGGCCAAAAACAGCCAATTGGTGGTAATGAGTCTCAAGCCCAACGAGGAAATCGGTTCGGAGACCCATAATACCCTGGATCAGTTTATCCGGGTGGAGGAAGGCGAAGGCAAAGCTGTTTTGAATGACGTGGAATATCCTTTAGAGGACGGCTCAGCCGTGGTTATCCCGGCCGGGGTGAAACACAACATCATTAACACTTCTTCCGACAAGGCAATGAAGCTGTATACTGTTTATTCTCCGCCCGAACACCGGGACAAGGTGATTCACTCCACTAAGGAAGAGGCCGAGGCCGATACGACCGACGAATTTGACGGCAAAACCACCGAGTAATGCTTGATTTGACAGATGAAAATTTCAAAAAGGAAGTCCAGACCGCTGCCAAGCCCGTGTTGGTGGATTTTTGGTCGTCCGCCTGCTTGCCTTGTCTGATGCTTGCTCCGATTCTGGAAAAACTGGCTGGAGAATACCAAGACAAGGCGATTTTCGCCAAACTCAACGTTGACCAAGCCCCCTTGACCGCTACCGAATACGAGATTGACCGGATACCGATCGTTCTCTTGTTCAAGGAGGGCAAAGTGGTCAGCGGGCTTATGGGAGTTCAGCCAGAGGAATTAATCAGAGAATGGCTGGATAAAAATCTATGACAGAGATTTGTCCCTGTATTTGGCACCGCCAGGAGATTAAAAAAGATGGCCGCTGCCTTTGCCGGTTATTTTTCAAATCATGAAAAAGTTTTTAATATTACTTACAACTTTCTTTTGCTTGCTGACTAGCGGTTTTGTTTTGGCTGGAGCCGATCTGTCTCTTAATGTTTCCGATATTACTTTTTCCAAAGAGAACCCGGTTGAGGGAGAAGAAGTGAGGGTTTTTGCCCGGGTGTTCAACGTCGGGGACGAGGATATCTGCGGCTTCGTTACTTTTTTCCTTAACGGCCAGGAAATTGCCGACCCCCAGCCGATTTCAGTCAAAGTGGGCACGTACGACGATGTTTTCATTGACTGGGTTTTTGCTCCCGGCACCCATAACATCGGAGCAGAAATTGTTGGAACCTATCCGGCCGACGAAAACATTGAGAACAATGAAGCCGGCCAAGAAAGCTATTTCGTTGACTCGGATGTTGATGAGGATGAGATAGGGGACAGGGTTGACGACGACAACGATAACGACGGGCTGACTGACGAGGAAGAATCTGTTTTGGGCACGGATTATTTGAATCCCGATACTGACGGGGACGAAGTTCAAGATTCCGACGATATCTTTCCTTTAGATGCGGCTGAGTGGGCCGATACTGATGAAGACGGTCTGGGCAACAACCTTGATACGGACGACGACAACGACGGTTTGACTGACGAGGTTGAATTGGCTCTCAATATCAATCCCTTGGATCCCGATACTGACCACGATTTAATTTCCGATAAAAGAGAGGTAACCATCGGTTTTTTAAAGCCGGACCGGAACGAATGGGATTTGGCCCGTTTAGCTTTTGCTTCGGTCGGAGCTGCGGTCAAGCTGGAAATAGAGAAAGGCAATATGCTAGTCGGCCAGCTGTTTAGCGCTTTCGGCTTTCTTTGCATCGTCTTTTTGATATTGAGATTTTCCCGTCAGAGAAAATCTGGTAAAATGAATAAATAATATTTGCTCGATGCATTGTTTTAAGCTACAATAATTCAATATGCTGAAAAAAGGTATATTTTTATTTGTCCTGTTAATAATTGTTTTAGCCGGGTTTGCGGGCGGCTTTTATTTCCGCCAATCCCAGATACCAGTTGCCCCGCCCGCTTGTTTAATCAACACCGAATCGGGCGAGCCGGCTGAATTTGATTTCTCCCTTTTCTGGGAAGCCTGGCAGGTTCTGGAGAAAGAATTCGTAGACCCTGACAAAATAGACTACCAGCAGATGATTTACGGGGCGATTTCTGGCATGGTCAGTTCCTTGAAAGATCCTTACACGGTTTTCATGCCCCCGGCCGATTCCAAGATTTTCAAAGAGGATGTTTCGGGCGAATTCCAGGGAGTCGGCATGGAAATAGGCATCAGAAATAATGAATTGACTGTGGTTGCTCCTTTAGAGGGCACTCCGGCTTTCCGGGCAGGTCTTTTGGCCGGCGACAAGATTCTTAAGGTGGACGAAACTTCTACTGCCGGGATGACGACTGACGACGCAGTCAAGCTTATTCGCGGACCCAAAAACACAGAAGTTGTGCTGACGATTTTCCGGGAAGGCTGGTCCGAAACAAAAGAAATCAGCATTGTCAGAGACGTGGTTGAAATACCTTCTCTGAAGCTGGAGATGAAAGAGGATAACATTGCCTATATCAAACTTTATCACTTTTCCGAAACCGGCCGCACAGCTTTCCAGCAAGCTGGCGTTCAGATTCTCAACAGCCAGGCCGACAGAATTATTTTGGATTTGAGAAACAATCCGGGCGGCTACTTGGAAGTGGCTCAATCAATCGCGGGCTGGTTTTTGGAAAAAGGCCAGGTGGTGACGGTTGAGGATTTCGGTGGCAAAAAAGAAAACAAAGAATATCTGGCTCAGGGCGCGGGCCAGCTTTCAACCTATCCTTTAATTGTTCTTATTAATCAGGGTTCGGCTTCGGGCTCGGAGATTCTGGCTGGCGCTTTGAGAGACAACAGAGACGTTCTGCTGGTAGGCGAGCAGTCTTTTGGCAAAGGTTCGGTTCAAACCCTGGAGGATTTAACCAAAGGTTCGGTCAAAGTGACCGTGGCCAGATGGTTGACGCCCAACGGCACCTTGATTGACGGCGAAGGGTTGGCTCCCGACGTTGAAATAGAAATGACCGAGGACGATTACGCCGAAGATCTTGACCCCCAGCTGGACAAAGCTATTGAATTAATCAAACAAATCAGATAAGATAAATTAGTATGAAAGTTATCCTTCTCCAAGACATTGAGAAATTAGGCAAGAAATACGAAGTAAAACACGTGGCTGACGGACATGCCAGGAATTTTCTGATTCCCAAGGGCCTGGTCAAGCCGGCCACGCCCGAAGCTTTGAAATGGCTGGAAACCCAGCAGGCCGATTTAGAGAAAAAAGCTGAAGACGACTTGAAAAAAGTCCAGGCTTTAGCCGGTTCGTTGGAAGGCCAGGAAATAATGATACCGGTCAAGATCGGCGACGAAAAGCAGCTGTTCGAGGCGATTACAGCTCCGAAGATTTTTGAAAAATTAAAGGAAACGGGATTTGATGTTAAAAAAGATCAGATTATTTTGGAAACGCCGATCAAAGAATTGGGCGAATTCCCAATCAAGATTCGCTTCAGCCATAATTTGGAAGTGGAAATAAAAGTAATCGTTAGCGAAGAGAAAACAGAATAATCAATGGCAAAATACATTTTCGTGGCTGGCGGGGTAATGTCAGGCATCGGCAAAGGAGTGACTACAGCCAGCATCGGCCGTATTCTAAAAAGCAAAGGCTACAGAGTTACGGCCGTTAAAATTGACCCCTACGTCAACGTTGACGCGGGCACCATGAATCCTATTGAGCACGGAGAAGTTTTCGTGACTGCCGACGGCACCGAGTGCGACCAGGACGTGGGCAATTACGAACGCTTTATTGACGAGGACCTGAGTACTTTGAATTATATTACGACTGGCCGAGTCTATCAGGCGGTCATCAACCGGGAAAGGAACCTGGAATACAAAGGTAAATGCGTTGAGGTAGTACCGCACATTCCAGAAGAGGTCATTTTCCGAATAAAAAAAGCAGCCAGAAAAACCAAGGCTGATTTTGTTTTGATTGAAATCGGCGGCACGGTCGGCGAGTACCAAAACAGTCTGTTTTTAGAGGCCTCCAGGATGATGAGGCTGAATTCGCCCAGCGACGTTATTTTCATTCTGGTCAGTTATCTGCCTTTGCCCCGGATGATAGGGGAGATGAAGTCAAAACCGACCCAACAGGCGGTCCGGTGGCTGAATATGGCCGGTATCCAGCCCGACATGATCGTGGCTAGGGCAGCTGTGCCTTTGGATCAGCCTCGTAAAAAGAAAATCTCTGTTTTCTGCAACGTAGCCAAGGAAGACGTTATTTCCGCTCCCGACATCAAAGCGATTTACGAAATACCTATTAATTTCGAAAAAGACAAGATGGGAGAAAGGATACTGAAAAAGTTCGGCCTGCGGACCAAGAGAAAAGGTAACCTCAAAGACTGGAAAAGACTAGTTCAAACTATTAAATCAGCTAAGAAGCCGGTCAAAATCGGGATTGTGGGCAAATATTTTGAAAGCGGCAAGTTCACTTTAATGGATTCTTATATTTCCATTATCGAGGCGGTCAAGCACGCTGCTTGGTTCCACAAAAGAAAACCGGAGATTTTTTGGCTGTCGGCCGAAGATTACGAAAAGAATCCCCGCGCCCTCAAAGAGCTGAAAGATTACGACGGCATTATTGTGCCGGGCGGTTTCGGCTCCCGTGGGATAGAAGGGAAAATCAAAGCGATTGAGTTCTGCCGCAAAAATAAAATCCCATTCTTGGGATTGTGTCTGGGCATGCAATTGGCCGTGGTTGAGTTCTCCCGGCACGTGGCCGGGCTGAAACGGGCCAACTCAGCCGAATTCTCTCCCAAAGGCAAAGAGAACGTGATTGACGTAATGCCCGACCAGAGCGCTCTTTTAAAGGAAAAAAAGTACGGGGGCACCATGAGATTAGGGGAGTACAAATGCCGGATAAAGCCCAAAACCAGAAGTTTTAAAGCCTACAAGCGTTCCACTGTTTTTGAGAGGCACCGCCACCGCTACGAATTGAACAACGCTTTCCGGGACGTTTTGGAGAAGAGAGGACTGATTGTGGCCGGCCTTAACCCCGAAAAGGATTTGGTGGAAATAATTGAAATCGCCAAGCATCCGTTTTTTGTGGGCACGCAGTTCCATCCCGAATTGAAATCAAGACCGCTGCGACCCCATCCCTTGTTCCGCGATTTTATAAAAGCAGCGACAAAATAAAAAGGTTGAGGTTTATACCTCAACCGGTTTGATAGAACTTTAGCTGTTATGGTCAATCATCGTTTTTTCAGCGTTTTTTTATTGAAATTCAATCTGGAGATTAAGGCGGGTCCCGTCGTTACTATTGCTACGCTAAATAATATAGCTAGACCGAATATACCCAACCAGAAAAAGAAAGTAGCAGGTTGAGATACCTCCCAGTCCGTCAGGAAATAAATCGGGAATCCGTAAGACACACAGAGCGCGCCAATAAGCGTACCGATAATCACTAAAGCAAGTTTTATCCCTGTCATATTGCCTCCTTTTTTTTATTAAGGTTCTATATTGACGATTTTTACGATTCTCTGGCTGTTGTTAAAAGATTTCTTTCTTTTGGTGGAAAATTTAACCACACCCTCTTTCAGAGCGTAAAGGGTGTCGTCCCGGCCTTTACTTACGTTTCTGCCGGGTAGGAATTTGGTACCGCGCTGTTTTATAATAATCATGCCTGGCTTGGCTTTTTCTCCCTCAAACAGTTTGACTCCCAAATATTTGGGAGCGGAATCTCTACCCAAGCGGCTGGTACCGGTAGCTTTAGTCTTAGCCATATAATATGAATTTAGCAAAGTTCAAACAATTTGTCAAAAACAACCAGTCTGATATCATTTTAGTTGTCGGCGTCATCCTGATTTCTCTGCTTTCTTTCGCCGTAGGTTTCATTATTGCTAAAAACAATGGAAAAGAACCAATCAAAATTGAAAGTGGCTATTATCGGAGCCGGGATAGTCGGACTGTATCTTGGTTGGAAACTGTCTGAAAAAGGTCATCGGGTGATAATTTTTGAAAAAAAGAATAAAATCGGTAAAGAGGCCTGTGCAGGTCTTTTTTCTGAAAAGATTTTAGAGTTTATTCCCCGGAGCCGATCATTGGCCCAGAACAGGATTAAATCGGCCTTGGTTCATTTTCCCGGCAAAACAGTCAGAATTAACTTTTCCCAGGATTTTCTGGTGATGAGCCACGCCGAACTTGATATATTGGTAGCTGATTCGGCTAAGAGAGCGGGCGCAGAAATTGTCTTGGGCAAAACGGTTGATGCTTTGCCCCAGGGGTTTGACAGGATAATCGGGTGCGACGGTGTCAATTCTTTTGTCAGAAAAAGTTTAAGTTTGAAACAATTGAAATACCGGGTCGGCATTCTTGGTTTTGTTGATCAATCAGACAGTTCTGACTGCGTTGAAACCTGGGCAGTCAAGGACGGCTTTATCTGGAAGATTCCCCGAGGCCAGAAAACAGAATACGGCATTATCGGCCGGCCCAAGGAAGCGGTATTAATTTTTGAAGATTTTTTAAAGCAAAAGAATATTCAATTGTCCAATAAACTTTCAGCTTTGATTCCCCAGGGATTTTCTTTGCCTTTTAATAAATCAGTCACTGTTTGCGGCGACGCGGCCGGGTTAACCAAGCCATGGTCGGGCGGGGGAGTGATCTGGGGGCTGACAGCAGCCGATATTATGCTCAGCACTTTTCCGGATTTCCTAAAATACCATCGGCAGTTAAAAAAACGTTTTCAGTTCAAGATTACTGTTTTACAGTTAATCACTAAGACGGTCTATTTTTTGGGTTTCAACCTGCCGTGGCTTTTGCCAAAAACCATTAAAATGGAAAGCGATGCAATTTTCTCAAACTTTATCAAACTATCAAAAAGGAATTAGCCAAGAGATAGAGAAATTTTTTGACGGTAAGATTTCTCAAGCCAAAGCGCCTTTTGAAAAAGAGGTGCTCGGCTGGCTGAAAGAATATTCTCTGCGTCCGGCCAAAAGAATCCGGGCGATTTTGGTTAATTACGGTTATTTTTTAGCCGGGGGAAGCAATAAAAAAGGCATTTTAACAACTTCTATTTTTATTGAGCTAATCCATAACTATCTTTTAATTCACGACGACATCATTGATAAAGACGAACTGAGAAGAGGCAAAAAAGCCCTGCACCGCCTTTGCGGAGAAAATCTGGCGATTTGCGCTGGCGATTTGGTCAATGCGCTGGGCTACGAAATTTTGACTGACAGCCCTTTTCCGGTTGGTTACAGGCTTAAGGCCCTGGAAAAACTCAATCAGACTCTGTATTCCACTGGCTACGGCCAGATGTTTGAGTTAAACTTAAGGAATAAGAAAAAATTCACCGATCAAGACGTTCTGGAAATATACACCAGGAAAACCGCTTTTTACACCGTAGTAACTCCTTTGCAGGTCGGGGCTTTATTGGGGGGAGCCGATGAAAAATTTCTGAAAAAAATAGAGCGGTTCGCTCTGCCTCTGGGTATAGCTTTTCAGATCAGGGACGACCTGAAAGACGGCGACATTGAGAATATTTTTGGTTTCCAGAAAGAAAAATACCGAAAAATGCAGCAACGTCTGATCGTTAAGAGCCAGGAAAACATAAAGCAAGAAAAGATTTTTCCTAAAAAGGAAAAGGAATTTCTTTTAAACTTAGCCGATTATTGCAAGACAAAATGAGTAAAATTCCACAACATTTGGGCATTATTATGGACGGCAACCGGCGCTGGGCTAAAGAGCGAGGCTTGTCGGTTTCTAAAGGCCACGAGAAAGGGATGGAAATGGCCGAAAGAATTATCAGGCACTGCCAGAAAAAAGGCGTCAAAATCCTGACCCTTTTTACTTTTTCAACCGAGAACTGGCAGAGATCCAAAACTGAGGTTAGTTTTTTAATGAGTTTGCTCAAAAAAGCTCTGAGCAAAGACGTCAGGCAGTTTGCCAAAGAGGGGATTAGACTTAAAATTATCGGCCAAAGAGAAAAACTACCCAAGGTTATCCAAGCTTCTTTTAAAAAAGCCGAGGATTTGACCAAAAAGAACTGCGGTATGGTTTTGAATATAGCTTTAAGCTACGGGGGCCGGGCCGAGATAACCTCAGCCGTCAGGAATATCATTCGAAAGAAGATTTCACCGGAGAAGATTACCGAAAAAACCATTTCCGAAAACCTCTGGACCTCGGACGTTGACTTGATGGTCAGAACCGGGAAAGAGCAAAGAATCTCCAATTTTTTAATCTGGCAGGCAGCTTATTCCGAACTTTATTTCTGCAATAAGTACTGGCCGGACTTTACCGAAGTTGATTTGGATAAAGCTTTGGCCGAGTTCAGCCTTCGTCAAAGAACAAAAGGAAGATAATATGAAAATTTTACCGGCCATCACCACCAAAACCAAATCAGCCTGGCGGGATAAGGTTAAAGAAGTAAAGGATCTGGGGTTGAAGGAAGTGGCTCTTTTTCCCACTTGTTTGAAGCAGGAAGAAAGGAAGCAACTTTATCAGCTGCTCAAACAAACCAAGGTTGAGAGAATCCCGTTCGTCCATATTAGAAACGATATGGAGCCGTGGGAAATGGATTATTTGATTGAGCATTACCAGACCGAGGTTTTCAACACCCACACCGAAAGGGAATTCCCTTTTCTTTATAATTTGGACAAATATAAAAAAACAATTTACATTGAAAACTGCCTTTATCCGTTTGACGAAAAAGAACTTCAGGAGTTCGGGGGTATTTGTCTTGATTTCTCCCATTTGGAAAACGCCCGGGTTTTTCAGCCGGCCAGATACCAACAAAACATCAAACTGATAGAAAAATACCCGGTTGGCTGTAGCCATATCAGCCCGGCCAAAAACTTTCCAATGCTGAATAAAAAAGATAAGGCTTTTCCGGAAGAGCCCCATTATTTAAATGATTTGTCCGAACTGGACTATCTAAAAAGGTATCCTTTGGAATATTTCGGGCCATTGACAGCTCTGGAATTTGAGAATAATATAAGGTTACAATTAAAAGCCAAGGAATATATCATCAATTTATTGAAATTATCGCACCTTGAAAATTAATAAATCTTAAAAAGAAAGGGGGTGACGCCATAGTAGTTTTGTTTCAGTTCCGGAGTGGAGCAAGACTAACACAATAAAAGAATGCAGGAGTAATAAGTTGAATAAACAGACAGAACTTGAAATCAAAACAGCAGTTACCAAAAAGGCGGAACAACTGCAAAAATGGCTAAATAACCATTCGTCTCCGCTGGCCGAGGGCCGGCGCGAAGGAGATTGTTTCGGCGGCAACGGCTCCTTCATGATCGAAGAATCAAGCCCGGTGCTTTACGACAAGAATACTAAAGAGCTCCGGAAGATCGAAAAGGTTCTATCGAAAATAGAGCAAGGCACTCTTGAACTGTGCAGCGATTGCGGCGCAGTCATCCCCATGGAAAGGTTAAAAACCATGGCGGAAAATGGAGGCTATCCCGTGCTCTTCTGCCTGGAATGCCAGCCAAAGAATATTTCTAACCGTCCAGTAATGGAAAACCACGTCAAAAGACCCGAAGAAAAAGAGGGAAAAAATAAAAAAGACCCGATTTTCCTCGGTGCTTGACGGTCAAAAGATTAATAATTAGGAGGTAAGAAAGAAAATAATAAAAATAAGGGGTCGATTATTCAATCGGCTCCTTTTTTATGGTATAGTCAATTAAGAAACATGATAAATAATTTCACCAGAAAAGAACTGCTGCCGGTTGCCTTGATTGTTTTTGCTTTTATCATCGGCTTGGTTCTTTATCCCGAACTGCCAGAGCAAATACCTTCCCACTGGAACGCCAGGGGAGAGGTTGACGCTTGGTCTGGCAAGACATTCGGCGTTCTGTTTTTGCCGGCTATTGCTCTGGGAGTCTATCTTTTAATGACGTTCCTGCCCCTGATTGACCCTTTGAAAAAAAACTACGCCAGGTTCGCTCTGCCTTATTACTGGCTGCGTACTATTATGGTCTTATTCCTGGTTTTACTTTACCTCTACAGTTTGGGAATGGCTCTGGGTACTGAGTTCAATATCAATTACTTTATCCTGCCAGCTTTCTCTATTTTATTCATCTCCATCGGTTTGGTTCTACCCAAGGTGAAAAAGAATTATTTTGTCGGCATCAGAACCCCCTGGACTCTTCATTCGGAAGAGGTTTGGGACAAGACCCACCGATTCGGCGGCAAATTGTTTGTTGTCGCCGGTCTGGTCGCTCTGGTCGGCTTAGTTTTTCCTAATTTATCCTTTTCTATTTTTATCGCAGCTGTTTTGGCGGCCGCTCTATTGAGTCTGGTTTATTCTTATTTTGCCTACCGAAAAATTAAAGAATCCAATAATAATTCCATGGCTTGACGCTTCAATAAATAAGTTTAAACTGAATTAAGGGACTATCAACTTATCTTTAATCGTTTTATGAAGATTAAAGAAAGTAAAAACCTGAAACACGACAAAAAGCCCAAGATGACCGATTCGTTTGAGGAGTACAATGTTTATGAGCCAAGATTCTGCATGCTGGTAGGTTTTAATAGAATAGACGGCAAGCTGGAACTGAACTTCAAGAACGGCAGCCGAGCCGCCATCGTAGCCAAAAACGCAGAAGGCGAAATGGAAATAGAAACGATTGCCGGTAAGCTTGATGACTTCCTTGATAAATCGTACGAGGAAATACTGGAGACTGAATTTTAAGAATATTCTTCACCGCTCAACAGGCGGTTTTTATATTTGACTTTTTAATAATATTGAGCGAATATATTAATAGATAATTGAACAATACGGAGGGAAGAACGAATGGAATTTAAGATAAATGATGCTTTCATCGCTTTTGTTAGAAAATTACTTTCTCCCTTAAGGGAGAAAGCTGACATCAAAAGCAGCCTGGTTTATACCAGCAGAAAAGGAAACAGCCCATACTGCACCCTCAATATTCTTTTAGTGGTTGGCGACGAAGCAGTGATAGTTTTGCCCGACAAACAGACTATCCGCGAGTTTCAAGAAACTACCGGCACCAGACTAGGTCAACATGTCAAACAGATACTTGTTGGAGCAGGATTATCTTTTGGCCAAGATTCGACCCGGGTGCACATAAAACCTAAACTGCTCGCCAAACTAGCTATCTCCGCAGACTGCGACGGCATGTGGCATTGTCCGAAATGCGGCCAAGGGGACGGGATTGAGATCATATCTGATACCGACTACCAGCCTGCCATACGAAAAGCCTTTCAGCAGCACAAGGAAATTTCCCCTGACTGCCAGACAACCATAAAAATATATCGAGCTGTCGACGGGGAGATGATTGAGTTAACAAACTTGTCCTTGCTTACCGGCGCCGCCACATAATCTCGCAACAAGCCCCCAAACATTATCTATTATTCCTTGGGGGCCTTTTATTGTGGTATAATGGATTCAGGTCGAAGATAATTAATAACATTAACCAATATGAAGTTTAACATTGATTTTTTAAAGAAAACCACCAAGGGCCTCATTACCAGCATCAACGCTTTGTTGATACTGGTCAGCGTGCTCTTGGTTGTTTTAATTGTTTCTCTGGCGATTGATATCGGCGACAAAATCACCGCCACCGAGAACACGATTTCGGTTTCTGGCACGGGCGAGGTCTACGCAGCTCCAGATTTAGCTTTAACTTCTTTTTCAGTGGTGACCGAGGCTAAAACAGTCAACGAGGCTCTGAGTGAAAATACCGAAAAAATGAACGCTGTCATTGCCTTTGTTAAAGGCGAGGGCGTGACTGACAAGGACGTTAAAACAACCGGGTTCAACATCTACCCGCGCTACGAATGGTATGAACCGGGCACTTGCCTGATACCTTGCCCCAGCGGCCGGAGAGTTCTAGTAGGGTATGAAGTTTACCAAGCCCTGCAGGTTAAAATCAGGGATCTGGCCAAGGTCGGCGACATTATACAGGGAGCGACCGGAGAGGGAGCTAACCAGGTCAGCGATCTGCAGTTTACGATTGAGGACGAGGATGATTTAAAAAATCAGGCCAGGGAAGCGGCGGTTGAGGAAGCAAAAGCTAAAGCCAAGGTTCTGGCTGACCAATTGGACATGAGCCTGGGCAAGGTGGTCGGGTTCAGCGAGGGCGGAGTTGTGCCGCGGTACGATTACGCCGCTGTGCCGGAAGCCATGGGCGGCGGCGGGGGAGAGATGCAGATTGAAACCGGCGAGAATAAGGTAACGGTCACGGTTACGGTAACTTACGAGATTTATTAATTTTAAATAATATGACGGAGCAGTTTCTTTTGGAAAATCAATTGTATATCTACCTGCTTGTTTTATGGGTTCTACCCTGGAAGGGGATAGCGCTTTGGCGGGCCGCCAAAAACAGCCACAAGAAGTGGTTTATCGCCATCCTTATCCTTAACACCCTGGCCATTCTGGAGATTATCTATATCTTCTTTTTCAGCAAAAAGAAACAGGTTGAGGTAAAAGGGGAGTAATATTGTGCGACATATAGTATGATTGAAAAAACCAGGATTAACTCCTGGTACAAACACTAAGGTTTTGTTTCTCTCCTTATAGTTATGACGGGAAAACAAGGAAACTATTACACCCCATAACTAGCCAAACGTCAAGTTTTAGATGATCGAGGTTCTGCCTCGGTCATCTATTTTTTGAGATTTTTGCCCCCGTGGAACTGGCGGTGGATATCCCTCAGGCGCTTGTTGGTAACGTGGGTGTAGATCTGGGTGCTGATAATGCTGCGGTGGCCCAGAAATTCCTGGATGGTCCTCAAATCAACCCCCTGGTTGAGCAAATCTGTAGCCATGCTGTGACGCAGAGTATGAGGGGTGGTAAATATGGGCACGCCAGCCAACAGAGCGTATTTTTTGATGATTCTCTCCATGGAGCGGGCTGTCAGCCGGCTGTTTGAGTCTTTCCTGGCCTTATAATGGACGAACAAGGGTTTTTCTTTGTCTTGGCGGCTATCCAGATATTTCCTGAGCCAGAGCAGGGCTCTTTCAGAAAAATAAACGGTCCGGGGAGTGCCGCCTTTGCCGATGATGCCAAGTTCCAGATCCTTCTTGTCTTTTATGTTGGTGAACTGCTCTTTATTCAGAGCCACCAGTTCAGCTATCCTCAAGCCAGTGGAAAAAAGAGCCTCCAAAATAGCCCTGTCTCTCAGCCCTGGCTTGGTCTTTATGTCCGGAGCCAGCAAAAGTTTCTCAACCTGCTCTAAGGTAAGGAATTTAACGGTTTTTTGGGTTCTAACGTCCTTTGGCAGGGTTATTTTGCCCGGGGGGATGGAAACCACGTCTTTGGCCACAAAATAGCCCAAAATGGCCCTCAGAGCTATTAGATAGTAGTTTTGGGTGGTTCTCTTCAATATACGGCCCTTTTCATCCTGGGAGCGTGATAAATAGAGCCTGTAAGCCCAGATGTCATCGGCCGAGAGCTCGTGGGGTTTGAGATCCTGCTTCTTGGTCTTTTTCAGCCAGCCGATAAACTTATTTAAATATCTCTGATAATTTTCCTGGGTTTTATCAGCTAAACCTTTCTCAACCTCGCAATAGTCAAGGAAGTCAGGAATATGCTTGATAATAGGGGTATTAGACCTGGTCATATTAGTGCTTATATTATATATCGCTTTACTAACATTGTGCGACGTTCCCTATATATACAATAACAGGGCCAAAAGCCCTGTCAAGTACCTCCCCTGCCTTTAAAAGAGGTCTTTAAACCTTTCCCAGGTGTCTTTTTCCATCTCTTGTCTCTCTTTTTGGAATTCTGTTTGCAGATTGGCCGGTTCTTTGCCGGTCCAGTTGAGCACCTTATTCCACCAATCCTCAACATAATGACCCAAATAGGTATTCCACATATCCTGCGCCCAACCCCACATCTGCAGGATAAAAGGCCAGGCTTCTTCCTGCCAGACCTTTTTAGTGGCGTCAGGCAGGGCTTTGAGGATGTTTAAACCAAAGCCTTTCGCCTCTTCTATGGTTTGGGGCATGGCTACGGCGTCTTCTTGCGCAAAACAAAAACCCGGCAACAGCAAACCAACGATTAATGAAATATTGATGATGGTTTTGATTTTTGTCATAAAAGCTTTTTCGCCTCTTTTATCCTTTTTAATGTTTTTTCCTTGCCCAGGATCTCGGCTATCTCAAACGGCGGGGCGGAAGCTTCCTGGCCGGTCAAAGCAACCCTTAGGGGCCACAAAAGCTCTCCCCTGTCCCCTGCTTTTTCCGCCTCTGCCATCAAACTCTTTTCCAGGTTGCCCCTGGTCCATTCTTTCTTATCTATTTTAAACAATATTTTCTCTGATTTGTCAAGAGATTGGCTGATTTCCTTGTCAGCCATGCTTTTCCACTGCAAAAGCTTTTTATCGTAGTTCAGCTTGTCTTTAAAGAAGAATTCGGTCAATCCCTTGATTTCGGAAAGCTTTTTCAGCCTTTCCTGATAAAGAGCCACGATTTTTTCCAGCTGAATTTTGTCAGTCTTGGGCAAATAAGGGGCGCACAATTCAGCCAATTTACTTACTGACTTACTCCTCAGATAAAAACCGTTCAGATAGTCCAGCCGTTTAATATTAAAAACAGCGCCTGATTTCTGCACGTTTTTCAAGGAGAATTCCTTGACCAAGGAAGCCAGAGAATAAATCTCTCTTTCCGTGTCGGGATTCCAGCCGAGAAACGCCATAAAGTTGACCATAGCTTCGGGCAGATAGCCCTGTTTGCGGTAATCGGCAATGGCCACAGCCCCGTGCCTTTTACTCAGCTTGCTGCGGTCAGGTCCCAAAATCAAAGGCAGATGGGCGTATTGGGGCTGGGGAAGGCCCAAAGCCTCCTGCAAGAGAATCTGCTTTGGCGTGTTAGGCAAGTGGTCTTCCCCCCGGATAACATCGGAGATTTTCATTTCAAAATCATCCACCACCACGGCAAAATTGTACAAAGGGCTGTCCAGGCTTTTGGCTATAGCAAAGTCTCCCAATAAAGAAGCGTCGAACTCCACCTTGCCCCTGATTAAATCAATAAAACTTACTTTTTTGGCCGGAGTTTTGAATCTGATGATGCAGGGTTTTTTATCAGCCAGGTTTTTTTCAACTTCTTTCTCGGACAATTCCCGGCATTTGCCGTTGTACCGGGGAGCCTCTCCCCTACTCATCTGCTCCTGTCTTTTATCTTCCAATTCGTCGGCCGAGCAAAAACAATAATAAACTTTATTTTCTTCTAAAAGTTTTTTTAAATGTTTATTATAACTTGAAATTCTTTCGCTTTGTCGGAAAGGACCTTCGTCCCATTTGATGCCTAGCCATCCCAGGCTTTCGATAATATCCTTTTCGAATTTGGGCAAAGATCTGGCCAGATCGGTGTCTTCTATCCGCAAAATGAACTTGCCATTCTCTTTTTTGGCAAAAAGATAATTGAAAAGCGCGGCTCTGGCCGTACCGATATGAAGAGAGCCGGTGGGAGAAGGCGCTATTCTGACTCTAGGAGTTTTACCAAAATCAAACATCTTCATCAATTTCAGCTTATCATAATCTTATTCAATAAAAAAGCTCCGGTTTCGTCCCGAAGCTTACACTGGTTGCGTTTTTAAAGAAGGGGTTCGCTGTAAAGTTTCATTTGTAAAAGTGCCTCTTGTTTTCCCTGGATCTCTATCGGGAAAATACCAAGCCACTCTTGCACTAGCTGGTCGTTTTCTGTTAAGAAGCCTTCGTCAAACGCTTCCTGGACGGCCTCTCTGAGTAATCCGAAAATATGACAGGCTTCTATTTCTCCGTTTTCGTGGTGAGCTGCTATGATTTTATCCCAGTCTTTTTCGCACTGTGAGCACGTTTTATACGCCCCGAAATAATTATCATAGTCATCATGGTAACCATCGTTCCAGCAGCCGACGAAATACCAGTATTTATCACCTATTTTAATCGTCTCTCCACATTCGCAGCATTCGTGTTCTTTTCTTGCGGTCGGGTGGCCTTCTCTACGAAATATTATTATTGACTCTACGCAATTTCCCCAGTACATCGGAACCTCCTTTTCTGAAACTAAGTATTCGGTTTTATTTCCTTATGCTAGGATTTAAATTTGGTAATGTCAAGGAATTGGCAGGTGCAGGGCAGTTTTTTGCAAACGTGGCAGTTTTCAGCGAACATTAAAGACAGTTCCTTGGCCATGGATATGTCGGCCGAGTTAAAAACGCCCATGAAGCAGGAAAGCAGATCAGCCGCTTCTTTTTCTATTTTATTGAAATCATTTTCCTGGTGGCCGCCCCGATAAGTCATGATTGATTCGGAAAATTCCCCCAGCTCCTCGGCCAAATGAATGCCCGCATCCTCGATCGTCCGCCGGCCAGAAGGATAAATCTGGCTGAACATATTCTGGAATCCTTTCAATGTTTTAACTCTCTTTATTTCGTCCACAGCGATAGCCTGTCTTGTTTTAACTTTTTTCTCCTTGCAAACGCAGGGGCACGAACCGCAGTAAGAACATAAAAAAGGAAACCTCTGCCACGTAACATCCTCCAGGTCTATCTGCAGCCTGTTCATAATTGAGCTGAACCAGGTTAGAGCGATTAAAAGATTCAGTTTGATTTTTTTTTGTCTTTTTTTCTGATGCCTTTTAAACCTCTCGTGACAAACCGCTCCAGGTTGCTGACCATGTCCCACAAGCCGAAATGCCGTTTGTTGGACAGGCCGTAAACCTGGTTGGTAAAATCCTGGTATTGCCGGATGGTAGTATTTTCTTTGATCGAAGCCATGATAAATAAGATTATTTCTTGAGGCGGTCAATGACGTATTGAGCGATGATGGTGGCCGATTCCGGCTGGCCAAAACCTTCCGCTGTTTTTTTCATATTGTCCAGTTCGGCCGGACGGGAGAACAGATACTTGAGCTTTTCCAGGAAAAAATGGGGTGCCAGATTAGCTTCTTCCATCACCAAAGCAGCGCCGTATTCAGCGTAAGCGTAAGCGTTCTTAACCTGATGGTTCTGGGCCGAGTTTGACAAAGGAATCAGAATGCTTGGCTTGGTGCAGGCTGCTATTTCAAATATGCTGCCAGAACCAGCTCTGCTTACCACCAAGTCAGCTACCTTGTAAGCCTCCCTGATTTCCACTTCCCGCAGAAAAGCAACGGGATGGTAGTATTTACTCAAGCTCTGGTCAATAACCACCTTGGCTTCGGCCCTGACCTGCTGGAAGTTTTTTTCACCGGTCTGGTGGATTATTTCAAAGTCATTAAGCATCTGCGGCAGAATAGTCAAAACCATGTCATTGATCTTCTGCGCTCCCTGCGAGCCGCCCAGAATCAGGATGACCGGCCGGTCGCCTTGAATATTAAACAATTTCTTGGCATTTGCCCGATTGCCCTGAGTTATTTCTCTTCTGATCGGGTTGCCGACCGAAATCATTTTCTCGGCTGAGAAATATTCTGTCTGGGCCACCGGGAAAGAAACAAAGATTTTGGCGCTGAATCTGCTCAGAAAACGGTTGGCCAGGCCCGGCACCACGTCTGACTCGTGCAAAAAAACCGGCACCTGCAACAGCCAGCCGGCCAGACAAGTACTCAAAGCGCCATAGCCTCCTTTACTGAAAATCAGGTTCGGGTTGATGAGAAAGACCTGGAAAAAAGCCTGGAAAAATCCCAAAGGCGTTTTAAACAGCAGATCAACGATGTTGCGTAAAAAACTTTTCCATGTCCAATATCTTCTGATTTTGCCGGCCATCACTGTTTTAATTTTAATGTCCTCTTGCGAAAGCAAAATCGAGCTGAACTCGTCCTTCGGCCCAAGATAAAAGAAATTGTCCTCAAACCCCAGTTTCCTTATCTCCCGGGCCACGGCCACAATGGGTATAACGTGGCCGGCCGTGCCTCCGCCGGTGAATAAAATTTTAATCATGTTTGTTTTGAAATATTAAGCAGAATACCGACCCCGACCAACGAAGTTATCAGAGCCGAACCGCCGTAGCTTATAAAAGGCAAAGGAATGCCGGTTAACGGCAGTATCCCGACCATGGAGCCGATGTTGATGAAAGCCTGCAAAGCCAGCCAGCCGGTCAAGCCCAGGGCGGTCAGCTGAAAGAACTTGTTGGTGGTATTCTTGGCGATGGTGAAGCCCCGCCAGATAAAAACCATTAACAAAGCTATCAGGACCAGAGCGCCGATCAGCCCCCATTCTTCAGCGTAGCAGGCAAAAATGGAATCGGCCATGGGCTGGGGCAGAAAGCCGTATCTCTGGACGCTCATGCCCAGTCCCCGGCCCAGGATGCCGCCCGAGCCGACCGCGATCAAGGCTTGCTTGACCTGGTAGCCGATGCCCATTGGGTCAATGTCCGGATTGAAAAAAACAGATATTCTGGCCAAACGGTAAGGCGCAATTTTGATCAAAGCAGCTAGGGCCGCGCCAATGCCCAAAACCATTAAAAAGCTGTGCCTCAACGGCGTGCCCGCCAAAAAATACATGACCACTCCGGTCATAACAATTATTCCCAGGGTGCCGATGTCTGGCTGCAGAATCAAGAGCAATCCGATCAGGCCAATGGCTGCCAAAAAAGCAACCAAAGTTTTGGAAAAATTCTGCCTAGATTTCTCTGTCCTGATTGCCAGCCAGGAAGCCAGATACAGAACAAAAGTTAGTTTTAAAAACTCCGAAGGCTGGAAAGAAGCAAAGCCCAAGTTAATCCAGCTCCTGGCTCCCCCTAAAGTCAGACCGATCTTGGGCATAAAAACCAGAATCAGCAGCATTAAATTAAACAAAAGCAGAAGAGGCGCCCATTTTTTGATAAGGTTCAGGGGCATTTTAAAAGCCAAAAATCCCAACAGAATGCCCGGCAAAAGACCATAAACAATATGGTGAAACAGGTAAAAGGTAGACGAATTGAACTTCTCCAAGCTTAAAGCGGCTGAAACGCTGGTTAAGATGACAACGCCCAGCAAAATCAGCATAATCACCGAAGCCAGCAGAATATGATCGGGTTTGCCTTTCATTGTTCTATTTTAACATTTTAACGAACTTTTTAAATAAATTGCCTCTCTCTTCGTAATCTCGGAACAAGCCGAAGCTGGGCGAAGCTGGCGACAACAGGCAGATTTTGCCTTTGGCGGTCTGTTGATAAGCTATTTCAATTGCTTTTTTCATGTTGCTGACAAAAAAGTGCTTGATGGAGCGGGATTTAACTTGAGCCAGGATGCGCTGACCGGTGTTGGGGAAAAGAATCAGAGTTTTTATTTTGCTTTTATTGATTCTTTGTCCTAATTTCTTGAAATCCAATCCCCTGTCATACCCGCCCAGAATCAAGGTATGCACCCTATCGCCCAAATGATCCAAAGCTTCCATGGTTGTTTGGGGAATGGTTGACAAAGAATCGTTGTAAAATTCAACTCCTCTGAACTTACCGACAAATTCCAAACGGTGAGGCAAAAACTTGAATTCTGCAATAGCCTTTGAAATAATCTGAGGAGAAATCTTGAATATCTCCCCTACTCTTCTGGCTGCTTGTTTGTCCAGATTATAATACTTTCCTTGAACTGGAATCTTTTTGGCTTTTGACTGCCGGGCTATTTTGCTGACCAAAGGATCCCGGGAATTAAAAACAAGATAATCCTTTTTTGTCTGGTATTTGGTGATATTGGCTTTAGTCATGACATATTCACTGAAACTGCGGTAATAATCTAAATGTTCGGGGTAAATATTCAAAAGAACGGCAATTTGAGGACTTTTTTTAAGATTGTACAGCTGATGGGAAGACAGTTCGTAAACATAGACCGATTGGGGTTTAGCCTGAAATAATAAAGAAAGAGAGGGCCGGCCGATATTACCGACCAGTTGGGATTTAACGCCTCCTTTTTTGAGAATTTCGTGGATCAAGGTAGCGGTGGTGCTTTTCCCTTTGGTGCCGGTTACGCCGACAACTTGACCGGGACAGTTTTTCAGGAATATTTCTGTTTGCGTTGTCACTATTTGTTTCTTGGTTAAAAAAGGAGTAATGATTTTAAAAGGAATTCCCGGAGACTTAATAATCACCTTGTAATCTTTGAGAGAAGTCAGGTAACTTTCGCCACAATGGAACTCCGCGTTTTTAACCTTTCGCCAGCGCCCCCTAATTTTTAATCTGTCGGCAACGCCCAAGGTCTTTTTAGGAAACAGCCTTCTCAAAAACAAAAAATTGTCCTGGCCTTCCCGGCCAAAACCCAAAATTAGTATTTTCTTATCTTTGAATTCTTCCAGCATGCTATTTTTAAAATAGCATAAATTCAGGCTTTTTTAAAATAAAAAAGGCAGGAATTTTCCTGCCTCCTATCAACGACTATATGGTCCCCAGGTTTTTTTATATCTTTCAATTGCCAACTCGATAGCCTTGTTCAGCGCTTCTATCATTTCGAAAGACAGTAATACTTCTCTTTTAATATAATTTGCGCCCTCTGGCTTTAAAGCAACGAAGTTCGTGGGGAAAAGCGGAACACCCCTGGGCTCATTAGTCCACATTCTGATATAATTTTTATCTAGCCATAGGTCTTTTAAGTCTTCTATCAAGTCTTGGCAGACAAGAAGCTCATCGGAGAATTCATATCCCAAGGGGAACTTTTTCTGGAATTCCTTTACGCATTCGGCAATTTCAGGCCAGCTGACTTCTTTATCTCGACCATGCGGGCTGTCTGCTTTTTTGTTCTTGTTTTGAGAAAAAAGGTAAAGAGCTGCCAGAACTATTTTCTGGCGACAATTCTTGTTTGTTTTCTGTTCGTTCATCGACCTAGCCTCCTTTTAATAAATTGTTAAAATACTATTATAATTTTGTCAACAAATAAGGTACTTTACCTGATTGCTTTGCTTTTTTAAGGCTCAATTTTAAAGCTTGCCGGCTCTCCTGGTAAGTACCGACGCACTCAAACGGCTTATGTCTCCCCTGCCCTATCAGACTTTTCAAAACAGGCAGCAGTTTTTTATCGACAAAAAGATCTTTACCGAATATCTTCAAAAGCTGTTTTTTATCAAGATAAGGATACAAAGCAGCGTAAACGAAAAGGCATTTGGGGCATTGGCCGCACCATTTCTTCTTTGTTTTGGCAGCCACGTTGCAGCTGCTGAAAGCAATAAAATACTTGGGGTATTTGGCAAACAGCCGGGAGATTTGAAGTTCGCTGTATCTTCTCAAAAAGCTGAAATAATGAATGTTTCTGGCCAGATATTTTTTGCAATAAGCTTTGAATTTATTTTCAAACTCCGAACTTTTTGAGTACTGGTGGTTGATTACTTTGCCCCGATATCTGACATTGCCCTCGTCAGCTGACTTTTCATTGGAAAAAGCAACGTGTTCGTAGTCAAAAAGTACGGCGCAGAAAACGCTTAAAAAGGAAAGCAGAGCAGTGAAGGGCGTGTGGCCGTTAAGATAGCTTTGTTTATTCAACCTTAACAAGACCGGATCAATCTTTCTTTCAACGACAACAGGCTTTCTAACGCCGGCCAGCCTGGTTATTCTCTTAGCTGCCTGAATGGGATTGAGCAAGAAACAATTTAAAGATTCCTTTCGGCTTTTCAAGCGCTCCAACGTAACAATTGAGTCCTTGCCCCCGCCAATTGGTACCAAATACCTGTCTTTAAACTCAAGCTTACTGGCTTCGGTACTTTTAACCTCAATCTTGGGATTGCTGGTTATTTTTAAAAAGCCAGCTGGCCGCCAGTCTATTTTATTCTCGTAGAAGAACTGGCCCATTCCTTTGACTATCAAATCGTGCCACCATTTAATCTGCTCCTTGTTCAAATAGCCGGCTCTGACCAGTATTTCCGGTGAACAGGTGGCTTTCCAATAGCTTAACATCTCTATCAGACCCAAATGGAAGACGAAATTGTTTAAAGCCCTCTCCCCTATCTTCTTCAGCCTTGATGCGGAAACGTTCCTGATAATGATTTCCGGTTTGAAGCGGATATTCGGTTCAATCTTGAACTTGAAACAAATCCGCAGATTATCGTTGACAATCTTGTAATAGTAATCTTGGTAGATGAACCGAGGATGCCTTTTCCTTAAAAAGCTTAACTTTTTCATATACTCTATTCTACCAAAAAACCGCCTACTTGGCGATTCTTTAAATTTAATCCGCATGGGCTCGTGGACGACATTAGAACTGTGTTTGAAAGATTGGAGAGATATGTTTGTATGCCAGATTTAACCCTTTGAGCCTAATTCTAGTGATATTTTAAGTAAAAAAAGGGGTGGTTGTAATGCCACTATTCAAGATACTTCTGTCCATACTATCACTCTCTCATGGAGAGCGTCTCTCTACTAGGTAGAGAGGCCTGTTACGTTAAGGACATACATACCTTGAGTCACTGTGACGAACCACCCTTCTATCTTCACATTGTACACCCTTGCTAAAATTTGTCAAGTCCCCCACCTATTGAGTGATTGTTTGGATTTTAACCGCAGGGGCGCAGAGACTCAAACTCAACCTAATAACCTTATAGTAATACCGATAATGGCCGCTACCGCCCCAATAACCCAAAACCTCATTGTTACCTTGTAAGGAGGCCAACCTTTGGCTTCAAAATGATGATGGATGGGAGCAGCCAGGAATATTTTTTTATGGCGCAACTTCTTGGATAGCAACTGCAGAATAACCGAGCCTGACTCTATCACCAGCAGAATTCCGATGATCGGCAAAAGCAGAACCGAATCAGTCATAAAAGCAACCACGGTCAAAGCAGCGCAGAGCCCCATCATCCCGGTCTCGCCCATATAGAAGCGGGCCGGCGGAATATTAAACCACAAGAAAGCCAGCAAAGCTCCCAGAACAACCGTACAGAAAGCAGCCAGGTTAATCTGGCCTAAAAACAGAGCAATGCCAGCGTAAGCTCCGAAGATGGAGGCAAACGCTCCTCCCGATAAACCGTCCAGCCCGTCAATCACCCCGCCAGAATAAGTTGCCATCATTACGATAACGAACAAAGGAATGTACCAGATGCCGATTTCCAAATCGCCCATGCCCGGCACATGCAGAGTTGACCAGCCAAGTTTGTAGTAAAACCACCAAGCACCCGCAATGCCGATCAACCCCATCAAAACAAGTCTCTGCTTCAAACCCAGGCCTCCCGAAATATATCTGCCTTTGCCTCTTATCTGCAGGAAATCGTCCATCAGCCCGACGAAAGCGCCCGTAATCAGGGCGAAAAAAGGCAGCCAGGTCTGGTCCCGGCTCAAAAAGGTCAGTTTTTCCAGCCACCAGACGCCGGTGTCAGCTTTGTGTAAAATATAAAAGAGACCGGCGATAAAAACTGGAGCGAGCCAGATTAAAACGCCCCCGAACCTGGGGATATTGGTTTCTCCCTCGGAATGAAACTTCTGGAAGTAAGTTAGTTCCTTGTTATCGATTGACTTGGTTCGGACAGTCTTGCGCCAGAGTTTGTACTTGTAAAGGATCCTGGTCAGAAAAGGCGTGAACCAGAAAGCTATGAGAAAGCTGACAGTTCCCAGAAAGAATGTTTTGATCACGTCGGTAGCTGCTTCGGGAAAGTAAAGCATAAATTTACCATTGATAGGCTTTTTTATTCCAGTCAACCAGCTTGGCCATTTCAGTAAAGCGGCCGTTGCCAGTGCCTAAAATCACGTTGACCGCATACTGGTGGCCCATAAAGGGCTTGAGAACCAGAAGAAAGCAACCCAGGGCCTCTTCGGTATAGCCGGTCTTGCCGCCGATAACATGAGGCATCTCTTCTAAAAGCTGGTTGGTGCTGATCAGTTCAACCCCGTACAGATTTATTTTGGCTGTACCCAGAATCTGCCAGATTAAAGGTTCATCCAGTAAAGCCTGGACCAGAACAACCAGGTCGCGGGCCGTGGAATAATTGCTCGGTTCCGAGTTCTCCGAATCAAGCCCGCTTTCATTGCTAAAATAAGTATCAGACATGCCCAGTTTTTGCGCTTGAGAGTTCATTAGCCCGACAAACTTAGTCTGATCCATATCCGGATAATCGTTGGCCAGGCTGAAAGCTGCGTCATTACTCGATTCCATAAGCAAAGGATAGAGCAAGGTTTCCACCGAAAGAGTCTGACCAACCGTCAACCGGCCCAAGTCTTCTTCCTGCTGAACCGCTTCCTGGGAAACTGTAATATTTCTGCCAAGGTCGTAGTTTTTTAAAACAACCAGAGCGGTCATTAACTTAGTCAAACTGGCAATGGGCAGGGGTTTGTCAATCTGTTTTTGAAAAAGCATCATTTCCTGGCCCGAATCCTTAACCAGAAAAGAAACGGCTGAGCGGGCCGCAATATTCAAATCAGCTGTTCTCTGGTCGCGCAAGGGCTTCAACACTTTAGTTCTTTCTTCAAACGCTGTCTGGTTGGCCTGGGCGCTCAGTATCTTGGGATTGTGGATCAGCTCCCTTTGGTAAAAAAAATCAAAAACTTTCGGTTGTAAATTATTAATCCCCCACCAGCCAAGCAGACCCAAAACCAGGAGGGGTAAAACTAGCTTGATAATTCTAATCATTGCTTCTTTTTGGTTGTTTTCAAATGAAGCTCTTTTAATTGTCGGGGAGAAACTTCAGAAGGCACATCCATCATTAAATCCCGATTGTCCCCGGTCTTGGGAAAAGCAATCACTTCCCTAATGTTGGGTTCGCCCAAAGCCACGGCCAAAAACCGGTCAATCCCCGGGGCAATGCCACCGTGAGGCGGTACTCCATAAGTGAAAGCTTCGAAATATTGTTTGAAATTTTTCTTAATGTCTTGTTTTTTGTGGCCCAAAACCTCAAAAACAGCGGTTAAAACAGCTAAATCAATTGTCCGCAAGCTTCCACCGCCGATTTCGGCACCGTTCAAAACAAAGTCGTACTGGTGAGCCAAAACTTTTTCTGGCTGCTTCTTAATCTTATTGATTTCAGTCGTCTGTGGTCGGGTGAAAGGATGATGCACAGCCCCCCATTTTTTTTCTTCCTTGTGCCATTCAAACATGGGAAAATCAACCACAAAACAAAAAGCCAGTTCGTCAGCATTCTTTTTATTTTTTCTCAGGTCAGGTTTGTCGGTCCGGTATTTTTTCATGGCTTCGGCGTAGCTGATCCGGGGAAAAGGAGTTTTGGTTATTTTCTTGCCAGGGAAAAGCTTCTTGACCATCTGAGCATACAAGTTTTCAGTTAAACTTAGAATATCTTCCTGGTCAACAAAACTCATTTCCAAATCCAGCTGCGTGTGTTCGGCCTGCCGGTCAGCCCGGGGATCTTCGTCCCTTAAACATCTGGCAATTTGGAAGTATCTCTCGTAGCCGGCCACCTGCAGCATCTGTTTGTACTGCTGGGGGCTTTGGGGCAGAGCGTAAAACTTGCCCGGCTGCAAGCGGGAAGGTACTAAAAAATCCCGAGCTCCCTCGGGCGTTGATTTGGTCAAAATCGGAGTTTCGATTTCACAGAATTCTTCTTTGGCTAAAAAGTCCCTGATAAACTGAATAACCTGGTGCCGGACAGCCAAGTTTTTCTTTAGCCTGGCTCGGCGTAAATCCAAATAGCGGTATTGTAAACGTTTTTCCTCTGATATTTCATAACCTGGAGTATCAATACTGAAAGGCAGGGTTTTGGCTTTCGAGAGAACTTCCAGTTTTTCAGCTGCAACCTCAATCTTGCCCGTAGCCATTTTGGGATTCTGCATGCCTGTAGGCCTGGCTTTGACTTTTCCTTCAACAGCAATCACCCACTCCGGCCTGATTGAGTGGGCGGTTTTGGCCGGGAAAACAATCTGGACCAATCCGGCCCTGTCTCTTAAATCAATGAAAATTATCTGACCGTGGTCCCGCCGAGTATTGACCCAGCCGAAAAGCTTAACCTTTTCCCCGACATATTTGGTTGTTTCAATAGTTAAAATCCTTTTCATTTTATTCTCCGATTATTTGCAGTTGAATTTTTCTCAGTTTGGCCTGGTCTAACTCAACCAGAAAAATCCTCTGCCACTGGCCCAACTGCATTCGGCCGTCAATAATATTCAAACTCAGGTTGGAGGGCAGATGCAAAGCCTGACAGTGGGAGTGGGCGTTGCGGCATTCATCCTCGTGCATGTTGACTGTGCGGCGGCTGAAATCATTGTGGTGGTAATTTAAGTTCTTGGGGAAAAGCCTGGACAGGTGCTCTCGGAAATCCTCCAGCAGCATGGGTTCGTTCTCGTTTAAAAATAAAGGGGCGGTGGTGTGCAGGGTCTGAACGTTAACCAAGCCGTTTTTAATCTGGCTCTGGCCGACGAATTCTTCCACCTCCTGGGTCAAGTCAATAAAGTCAAATTCTTTTTTGGTTTGGAATTCTAAAGTTTTATGGCTGGTTTTCATACCTTTCTATATTATATAAAAGGGCTGCCATAATGACAAACCCTTAAATACAATATCAGTAAAACTGAACTAAGCTGACGGTGTGGCTGGCGGTGGAGGCGGCGAAGAAGGCGGCGTAGCCGGTCCCATTGGTTTTTGCGGCAAGCGGGGGCCCTTCTTTCTGGTCGAAAGGAAAACAGCCAAAGCAACCAGCACAACAGCGGCAATTATTAAAATGATAGTCGAGAAATCCATAGTAAAGTATTTTTGGTTGGTATAAGAATCGACCTTTGGCCTCTTGCTTTATTGTCTTTTTAATTGAATGTTTTGTCAACCTCGTATATGTCCCCCGCTCCCATAAAAATGACCACTTCCCTGCCCCAGAGATTGTTTTTGAGATAATCAATAATCTTGTTTTTAGCCAAATAGCTGACCTCGGGCTTTTTGACGGCTCCAACCAATTTTTCCGAACTAACCTTTTTTTTAATCGTTTTGTTCTCCCGGCCGGCCACGTCGTAAATATCAGTAATAAAAACTTTGTTGACCGGAGTTCGAGAAAATACTTTGACGAAATCCTTAAACAGATAATGGGTTCTCTGGTACTGGTGCGGCTGAAAAACGCACCAGATTTCCCGATCCGGCCATTTTTCCCTGGCCGCTTTCAAAGCGGCTTTGATCTCAGTCGGATGATGGCCGTAATCGCTCACAACAGTCAATTGACCCTTTTGTCTTATTTCAAACCGGCGCCAAGCACCCCTGTAATCTGAAAGGGCTTTAAAGCTTTTTCGGTCCGGAACTTTCAAAACACGGACTAAGGTCAAAGCTGCCAAAGCATTGGCCACGTTGTATCCCCCGGACACTTTAAGTATTCTCTTTAACTTGTTTGCTTCTTTTTGCCTGGTTGAAAAATATTTGGTTGAAGCTGAGACTGATTTAATCAGACTGCGGCTGTTTTTATCGTCCTTGTTAACGATCAGAACGCCGTCCTCGGGCAAATGCCCCAGGTATTCCCGGTAAGTTTTCAAAACATTCTTAAGATTCTTGTAATAGTCCAGATGGTCTTCTTCAATATTAGTCAAAACGATTACATTCGGCCAGTAATTCAAAAAAGAAGCAAAATGCTCGTCCGCCTCAATCACCAAATATTTACCTTTTCCCACCCGGCAGTTGCTGTCGTTGAATTCCTTGACTTTTGTGCCGACAATCACGGTCGGGTCAAGGCCGGCTTTAACCATTATCAAGCCTATCATGGCCGCAGTCGTACTTTTGCCGTGGGTGCCAGAAACAGCCACAGTGAAATATTCTTTGGTCAACTCGCCCAGGGCCTGAGGATAAGATTTGGCTCCGGGCAACAGTTCGGGATTATCCCCTTTTACGGCCGGGCTGTAAATAACCAAATCTGTACCTCGGGGCAGATTTTTCCTTTTATGCTGGCCGAGAGAAATCTTAACGCCTTTCTTTTTCAAAGATTGAATTATTTCCGAAGACGCCAAATCAGACCCGCTCACCCGGTGACCTTTGGCCAGATAATATTGGGCTAAAGCGGAAACGCCGATGCCGCCGATGCCGATAAAGTGGATTTTTAATTTTTTCTGAGCGGACATGATTCTAAAATAGTGTAAGTTGAGCCCCCTCTTTTCAATTGACTTTCCATGACTTCTATTGAGTCAACTTCAAAGTTTAGGTTTATATCTTCGTCAACCTGAGGCCTTTCGTCCGGTTCAATACGCCGGAATTCCCAGGCTTTTATCCTGCCCAAGGTAATATGAGGCGTCAGGTTAAATTCTTTTATTTTCTCTCCCGTAACCCAGACCATGCGGGGTGGCATTTTGTCTGGCGGACCGTAACAAATCTTATTGAGAGTGACGGAAAAAGACTGGTGTTTTAAAGCCATCCCCTGAGTATCTTGGCAAACTTTCACCAATTCCTCGTCAGTCAAATATCCCAGAAAATCAAAAGTAACGTGCAGATTCTCTTTTTTGGTCCAGCGCACCGGCAATTCCGGCCATTTGGCCTGATAATTCACCAGCTGGTTTTTAATGCCTGCGGGCAGATTAATAGCAATAAAAACGCGGTGTTTCATAAGTTAATCTTAATATAAATATCTTCAGCCGTAAAACTTGGGTTAAAATCATTGACAAATCAATTTTATCATAATGCGGAAAAGAAAAGGCAAAAACAGCGAAGAAATCGGCCAAGCTGCCGGGTTGAACGAAACCATAACGCTCCTTTGCCTGAGCAGGCTATGCCGTGACAACCGGGCCAAGTGTATGGCCGAGAGCCACACTGGCAAAGGTATACAGGCGAAATATTTTCTAAACGCCTAAAGTACCTAAAATCAAACCATAAAGCGGTTCAGAGTAAAATCTGAACCCTTTTTATTTAAATAAATTTAATATAGAATAAAAACAGAAGTATGAATAAAAGAAAGAAAAAGAAAACAAAAAAACAGCTCCAGAAAGAAACCGACATTCAGGAAATCGTCAACCATTACTTTTACAGTAAAGGGCTGACTTTGACACAGATTAAAAAGGATGCCAAGAAGAAGAAAATTATCTATTCAAGATTCACCCGGCCGGCCAAACAGCTTTTAACTCTGGCAGGCTCAGTCAAAAAAGCCAAAGAGGCTGTTGATAAGGTGGCTCAGTGGGCCAACTCAAGAGGCTTGGATTACGCCATTGAGACCGTTTTCAAGAAATGGCTGGAATTGGACAGGTTGAAACCGAAAGAAATAGTTAAAAAGCCTTATTTCAATAATAATCACATGGTTTGGTCGGAAACTAAAAGGAAATGGTACGTGATCAACGAGTACGACGAATGGCTGGAGTTTGCCGGGAAAGAAGAAGATATTGAATGGCGCATTGTCAAGTAATTATGCTAACCCACACTGATTTAAAAAAAGGCGTCAGGATTATTCTGGACAAAGAACCTTACGAAGTGCTGGAAGCAAGCCCGATGAAAAAAGCCCAAAGAAGGCCGGTCATCCAAAGCAAGATAAAGAATCTGATAACCGGCAATGTCTTTGACAGGAATTTCCACCAGGGCGAAACTTTTGAAGAAGCCGAACTAATAAACCTTAAGGCGAAATTCCTTTATTCCCACCGGGAGCGCTATTTTTTCTGCGAAGAAAAAACTCCTTCAAAAAGGTTTGATTTAAGCTTAGAGCAAATAGGGACTCAGGTTAAATTTCTAAAACCGAACTTAATTGTTGAAGCTTTGATATTTGATAAAAAAATAATCAATATTTCTTTGCCGATTAAAATCCAGTTAAAAGTGATTGAAGCTCCACCCGGCATCAAGGGCGATCGGGCGCAGGGCGGCACGAAAATCGTCACCTTGGAGACCGGCGCCAAGGTGAACGCGCCCCTGTTTATTAAGGAAGGCGACATCATCGAGCTCAATACCCAAACTGAACAATATGCCAAAAGAACGGAATAAAGAATCAATAAATTTTATAATAGAAAAATATGCAGGTTTTTGAACTACAATTCATCCCTAAAAACAAAGAAGATAGAGCCATCGGCACTTTCAGCTACGAACCAGCCAGCATCTACGAAAAAAAGCTGGGCAATTTATACATGAGCGGCGAGCTGAAGCAGATTTTGCCCCAGAACGCCCGCTTGCTGAACAATCTGGTTTCTATCATCCATAAAGAATACTACAGTGCCGGACTCAGAAAATCCTGCAGTCAGAGCTTGCGGGACTGTTTGAAGAAAGCAAATGAATTTTTGGAAGCGGAAATCCAAAAAGGCAATGTTGACTGGCTGGGCAATCTGAATTTCAGCGTTTTGAGTTTGAGTAATTTTACTTTAAACTTTACAAAAATAGGCCAGATGAAAATACTACTGGTTAGAAACAATGAGCTCTCGGATATCAGCCAGAACTTGGAATCCCGGGAGTCAACCAACCATCCCCTCAAGGTTTTTGGCAGCATTGCTGCTGGCAAACTAGCCCAAAACGATAAAGTTATCGTCCTGAATAAAGAAATTTTTTCCGTTCTGACCAAGGATAAAGGCTTTTTGAAGCAATTAAAACAAGTGGCCAATGCTAAAGAATTGAAAGAAATAATAAAAAAGAAAAAGCAAATCCTGAACGAAGTGTCGGGAGCCTGCCTTTTTTTGCTGGTTAACGATGATCCCAAAACTAAACAGCTATTAACTTTCCGCCAGGAAGCTCCGCCCTTTTCTTTTAAAAAAACCTTTATCAGGCCGATCGCAAAATTAATACCTTCCTTCAAACTACCTTCTTTAAAACTGCCCGAATTCAAAATGCCTAAATTTAAACTGCCCGAGATAAACCTGCCCAGCCTGAAATTTAAAAACTTAAAACTAAGTCTGAAGCTGTCCCGGATAAAAATGGCTGTGCCCAAAAAGAACTTTATTTTGATTTTAGCCCTGATTCTAGTTTTAATTGCCTTCTTTATCTTTTTCCAGGGCGAAAGAGAAATAGAAATGCAGGAAGCTCAGCAGAAAATAGAGCAGGCCCAATCGAAACTGACCATGGCCGAGAATATGCTGATTCTCAACGAAGAAGAAAAAGCCCAGGCCCTTTTTCAGGAAGCCTGGGACATAATCCAGCCTTTAACCAAAATTGGAGAACCTCTGAGAGACGAGGCTTTGGATATTAAAAAGCTGTTGGAAGAATATTTGGAATAATTACTTCAGCTCTACCTTGGCGCCGGCTGCTTCAAACTTTTTCTTGAGCTCTTCGGCCTCTTCCTTCTTGACATTTTCTTTGACCATCTGAGGAGAGGTAGCGGCCGCATCAACCAGGTCTTTGGCTTCTTTCAAGCCCTTGCCGGTTGCGTCTCTGACTGCTTTAATCACTTCTATCTTGTTGCCTCCGACTGTTTTCAGCTCAATATTGAAAACTGACTTTTCTTCAGCCTCTGGAGTAGCTGTTCCGGCCGCAGCTGGGACGGCAGCCGCCGGAGCTTGAGCCGAAACGCCGAACTTCTCTTCCAGAACCTTGACCAAATCAGCCAACTCTAAAACCGAGAGCTTCTCAATTTCTTCCACTAACTTGCTGAATTTTTCCGGAACCTTAACAGGTTCTTTTTTCTCGACCATAAATTTTATTTTTTAATTGCGCTTAAAGCGTAAACTAGACCTTTAATATTGCCTTGTAAAACGTTAACGATACCCGACAGCGGAGCGGAAATACTGCCAATTAACCTGGCTAGCAATTCCTCTTTGGCCGGCAATTGGCCCAAGAGAACGGCTTTTTCCTGTTCAACCAGCTCTCCGCCGATTAAACCGCCGAGAATCTTCAAATTTTCGTGATCACGGGAAAAATTATAAATGGTTTTGAAAGGCAAAACCTCATCCTGATAACCAAAACCCAGGACTATTTCACCGCTCAATTTCTTTAGATCTAAATTAATCTTCTTTTCTTGAAAAACCTTTGAAATCAGAGTCTTTTTGGCCACTTTCAACTCGCCTTCGTTCTTTTTCATTTCCTTTCTCAGCTGAGTCAAATCTTTCACTTTCAACCCCTGGAAATCAGCAAAAACAATCGCTTTTTGTCTGGCGACCTTGTCCTTTAAATCGCTAATGATTTTTTGTTTTTGAGTCTTGGTTAAAGCCATATAATTAAAAATCTGTGGTTGATCCACAGACAAACAAAGAGATTCAATCTCGATTATTTTATCCTCGGCAGGACTTATAAATTGCCTGCTGTCTGTGGATATATTAATATTATCATCTATGATTCCTTTGTCAAGAGGTTGACAATACTTTCGCCGAATTGCCGGGCAACGGGCGGACCGCTGGCAGTAATAATTCTGCCATCAATTACTATGTCTTCGGCCACATATTTAGCTCCTTCTTCTTTTAGTATTTTAACGGCTGATTTATCCAAAGGATTAGACCAAACAGTCGCATTTTTGCCAGCTAAAACACCTGCTTTGGCTAGTAAGGCCGGGGCAATGCAAATGGCTCCCAAAATCTTGCCTTTTTCAACTGCTTCCCTGGCAATTCTTTGAAAATCAGGATTATCCAAATTCTTGACCATGCCGGCCCCACCGATAAAAACCAAAGCGTCATAATCTTCAACTTTAATTTCTTGAACAATCAAATTCACCTGCGCCTCTCCCCCGTCAGCACCGACAGCGATCCCTTTTTGAGAACTGCAAGTTACAATCTGGGCTCCCGCGCCAGCCAAAATATTACGGGGAATAAAATATTCTATGTCCCGGAACTCGCGAAAAGCGATAATTACGGCTATTTTTTTGCCTTTTAAAGATTTTTCTGCCATATATTCCATTTTATCATAACATAAATAAAAAGCTCATCATCCAAACGGGTGATGAGCCTTTTTTAGTTATTCGTCGGATTGGGTAAATCGCAGAAAATTTGAATTATACCGTTTCCTGACTTAACTGCTTTTTTTGTTCTTCTGACTAGATCTTGAAACAATAAGGCGTCTTCCACCATGAATACCTCTCTGTCCCCGAAAATCTTTCTTGTGGCTGCCAGCCGTAAATCGGGACACTGCGCATTAGCGAAACAAACTACTACCTGCAGCCCGTAGTCGCTGATATAGCCGAGTTCCAGGTTAGCTAACATATACCAGCGGGCCGCGCACAGATAGTTCAAACGACGCTCCTCGTCCTCAAACGAATAATCAGCTAGCTTACCGAGAGTGGCCCATTTTTCATAAATAACTCCCAGTTTGCCATAAAGCAGGATGCGGGCCGTCTTCATATTGGCGTCGTCGTCGCTGAAAAAACTTTCTATTTTTCTGAGAGTTTCGTGGACAAAAGCGATCGCTCTTTCATGTTTCTTGCGCTTCGTTGCTTCTGCGACTTGCCATTCGAACCTTTCATCAATAAACGGCTTCAAGGCATTGCTCGGTATTAACATCTGTTTCAAGGCCGTCAGTTTTGCTGGTTCGGCGAGTAGGTCGGTGTAAACGACTAAATTCGACCACTTATCGTAAACCTCCTCAAAATCAAGCAGTTCCTGTACTCTTTCCTGGATTATCATTATTATAACCTCCTTTATAAAGATGCTGAATTGACGATTATAAACTTTACCATAATTGACAAAAAAGTCAAGTAATGGTTAACCGAAACAATAAAAACGAGGGGCTCCATCAATACGGTGGAAACCCCTCTTATGTAATAAATTCACGGATTGCTTGACAGGAACAAGTTATTTAAATCATAACTATCAGGTCCAAGTCATAATGCCTCCTTATCTTTCGGGAAAAAGGAATACAGGCATCTGGGCAGATGTCCAGGGCGCCGCCGGCCGGTTAAAAGAACTTAACGGATCCTAATGTTGCCGACAAGAACGCTCTCATAGGATCATCACCTCCTTTCATGCACCCATTATAATCGAATCACTGATTTTGTCAACAGTTTTAGACTTATTTCAGGTATTCCGCCTTGGCCGCATTGTGCTCAGACAGTGTTTTGGTGAAAATAGTTTCGCCCTCGGGAGTGGAAAGCCAGTACCAATAATCGCTCTCTCTGGGGTGTAAGGCGGCCTCAATGCTTTCTAAGCCGGGATTGCAGATCGGGCCGGCCGGCAAGCCGTAGTTCAAATAAGTGTTGTAGGAAGATTCAATTCTGGTATCTTCAAACGAATAGCGCCACTGGCTGACTCCTTTAATGTAAGCAATGGTGGCACAGCTTTCCAAAGGCCTGCCAGCAGCAATCCTTTTCCAAAAAATACCAGAAACTGTTTCCTTGTCTTCCTTTGTTCTGACTTCCTTCTCGATCAGAGAAGCCATGGTGATGATTTCAGAAAGCGTTTTGCCCTGTTTTTCAATTTCTACCAGCAACGAGGCTGTTTTTTTATCAAAATTGGCCTGCATCTTAGCAAGGATTTCTGTTAGAGAAGCGTTGTGCCTGACCAGATAAGTATCAGGGAACAAATAGCCTTCCCGGGATTGCGTATCTAAAGGAAGGCCGGTTAATTCCCAGAGTTCCTCGGCTCGGGCCATACCCTTGTTTTCAAGATAAAAACCGATATCCCTTAAATTCCAGCCCTCAATAATAGTGAATTCTTCCTGGGCAATGTCGCCATTAGCCATATCTCTAACCAGGCTAAAAAGACTGTTTGAGGAAGAGAACCGGTACGTGCCAGCCTGCAAATCTCCGGCCTGGCCGGTCAATAAAACATAAACTCGGAAAAGAGGTCCCCACCAGATCAAACCGTCTGCTTCTAGATTAAGAGCAATCTCCTTGGAGCTTTCCCCTTTTTCAACAGGAAAAAGCATCTCTTCGTCGGCAAAAGGATTTTTGGGCACGAAAACTATAAAAAGGCAAACAATAATTATGATTGGGATGAATTTTTTCATGTTTCTATCAAAGGCACGAAAGCAAAGCCGGGAAATTCTTTTTCAACAAACTCGTCGGCCGATTTCTTAATGAAAAGCCAGACGGAGGAGCCGATCGGGGTGACTATCCGGCCGCCTGTTTTTAATTGTTTTTTCCATTCTACAGGCACCTTCTCTTGTACTGCGGCCGAAGCCAGAATTTTGTCAAAAGGCGCTTCTTTCTTATAACCCTTGGCGCCGTCAGCGCAAATGAATTGCACGTTCTTATGCTTTACATTTTTTTGGCTGAATGCTTTCAGCTCGGGGACGAGCTCAATAGCCACAACCTTTCCCCTATTCCCCACTATCTCAGCCAGTAGAGCTGTGGTCCAACCGGAACCGGCACCAATATCTAATATCTTATCGCCGGGCTGGGGCTGCAACTGTTCCAGCATAAAAGCAACTATTAAGGGTTGGGAAATGGTCTGACCGTAGCCAATCGGCAAAGCTTCGTTCAATTCAGCTAAATCCTTAATGTCTTGGGGCAAAAAATCTATTCTTTTTACCTTCCGGAAAGCTCCAATAATCCTGGGCGTTTTCAGCCAGCCGTCTTTTATTAAAGAATCAACTAATTCCATCAACTCTATTCTACCAAAAAACCGCCTGGTTGGCGATTTGCTGAGGCTCAGCCTTAATTAAATAAAAAGGGCGGATTGGGATACCGCCTCTTTTAATTAATATGGTTATACTTTTCTAAGTTAAAGAGTTTCAATTAAAGCTACTGCATAAACCTCTACTCCCTTTTTTTGACCAATAAAACCTAACCGGTTCGCAGTGCTTGCCTTCACGCTCATGCAGTCAATTTTAATATTAAGAGCTTGACTAAGCCGTTTCCGGATAGGATTAATAAAGCTTTCTAATCTGGGTTCTTCGGTCACAACGGTAGTATCAATATTAATTATCCGCCAGCCATTTTCTATCAGTTTACTTTTTGTTTTTTCAAGCAAAATCAAACTAGAAATATCTTTATATTGTCCATCGCTAGACGGAAAATTACTACCCATATCACCCAAAGCAGCTGCCCCAAGAAGAGAATCAATAATGGCGTGAGTAAGTACATCCGCATCGCTCCAACCATTCAATCCTTTATTAAATGGAATACTTATTCCACCTAATAATAATCCCCT